>NZ_JAPDKO010000020.1:0-28078 GCF_030398685.1 Apilactobacillus sp. EABW-1NA | reverse complement strand
TACTTGGAAAAATTGGACGCCTTGATTCAAAGCAAAAAATCACCAACAAAGAAAAAGCGCAAATAATAAATGAGTTAAGGCGAGAAATGAACGTTCCATTATTTGTGTTATTAGATATTGCCGAGATATCTAGTAGTAGTTATTACGATGCTTGTCAACGTGAATACGAAGTTGATGACCAAGAGGTCATCAGTGAGATTAAATTCATTAGAAATGAATTTCAAGATTACGGATATAGAAGAGTAACCATTGAATTGAAACGCCGAGGATACAATATCAATCATAAAAAAGTCCTTCGCATCATGAAGAACGAAGGACTTTTATGTGATAGTTATAAACGAAACATCAGAAAGTATAATTCTTATAAAGGAACTTGTGGAAAGGTCGCAAGCAATAGACTAAGAAGAAGATTTAGAACAGATCGACCATACCAAAAGATAGTTACAGACGTTACTGAACTTAGATGGGGAAACAAAACAACCTCAGAAAGAGCATATTTCACAGCGTTTATGGATTTATACAACTGTGAAATAATTTCTTGGAATATAGGATTACATCCAAACGTTGATTTTGTAGTTTCTCCGTTAAATGAATTAATGGGACTACGTCCCAAAACTAATTACAGAATGACCGTTCATTCAGATCAAGGATTTCAGTATCAAAACGGTAGATATATCAATGTTTTAAAAAGTAATAAAGTGTTTCAAAGTATGAGTAGAAAAGCTACTTGTTTAGACAATGCATGCATAGAAAGCTTCTTTAATCAATTAAAGGTCGGCACTGTTCATAATAATAATTTTAAAGATTATAATTCCCTTAACCAAGCGGTTAAGGAATATATATCCTATTACAACAATTATCGTATAAAACAAAAACTGGGAGGAATGTCACCGGTTGAATACCGAATCAATTCCTCCCAGAAAATTGCATAACCATCCTCCAATTTTAGGGGTTCAGGTCACAACGTTTTTTATTTTTGAATATCTTCTAGATAGCTATTGGTTAACTTCTTCATCGTATCTTCCCAATTGTAGTTAGTACTATTACAAATGGCGTTGATAAAGTTCAACTGTTCAGCTTCAATCTGTTCGATTAATTTTCGTCCATCATCTGTTAAATACACGACTTTTTTTCTCTTATCAGATTTGGCTGGTCCGGTATATACGAGGTTACGTTCTCTTAAATCGCGGCACGCCACGTTTAACGCCTGTTTGGAAATATCTAAGATTTGAAGTAATTGTTTGATTGTAATCTCATCAATTGTATCAATCGAGAATAACATTTTTTGTTGATTTGAAGTTAGGTTATACTTTGATAAATCGACAATTCGATTGATTTCTTGGTACGCAAAGTAAAAGACCATTAATTTCTTTTTATCGATCATTTTATTCTCCTTTAGGTCAATTAAGTTGACCTTATATAGAATAGTGCTATTATTATAGAAAGGTCAATTAGATTGACCTATAATATTATTTACTATTCTAGAGTATCAGAATTCATTCAATCTGTCAGAATTATTTATCATATTTGAGGTGATATTATGGATAAACCCACTACCGGATCAAAATCTTTGATTCAAAGCATGATCAATCAAAATATTAAATACGTCTTCGGTATTCCCGGCGCCAAAGTCGATCAACTATTCGAAGACCTACAAGATTTCGATGACGAAAGAACGCCTAAACTAATCGTTACTCGTCATGAACAAAATGCCGCGTTCATTGCTGCTGCCATCGGTCGTTTAACAGGCGAACCTGGCGTTGTTGCCGTTACTTCTGGACCAGGAGTTTCCAACCTAGCAACCGGATTAATCACCGCTACCTCTGAAGGTGATCCGATTATTGCCATTGGTGGCCAAGTAAAACGAGATGATTTATTGCGCCTTACCCACCAAAGCATTAACTCTGCTGACTTATTAAAGAGTGCTACTAAATATAGTGTTGAGGTCCAAGATGCCAACAATATCTCAGAAACCTTCTCAAACGCCTACATCACCGCTCAATCACCTAAGAAAGGTGCAGCATTCATCTCAGTTCCTCAAGATGTTTTAGGCGACGAAGTATCACGTCCAGTAATCGATAAACTACCTAAAATTACCAACGGTAGTGTTGATAAAACTCGCATGAAAGAAATCGCTCACTTAATCGAAAACTCCAAACAACCGGTTATCCTAGCAGGTATGCGTGCGTCAACTCCTGAAGTCAGTGCAGCTCTCCACAAATTGCTACATAAGTTCTCCATTCCAGTCGTTGAAACCTACCAAGGTTCTGGTGTGATTTCAAAAGAACTTGTTGATAATTACTACGGTCGTGTCAGTTTGTTTGATAACCAAATCGGTGATACCATCTTGAAAAATAGCGACTTGGTGATTGCCGTTGGTTACGATCCAGTCGAATATGAAGCTAGAAACTGGAACCAAGCTCACACTCAAGTAATTAACATCGATACAGTTTCACCTGAAATCACTGCTGAATACCAACCAAGTATCATCGTTAATGCCGACATTGCCGAAAGTATCGATGCATTAACCGAATACATCGATGATTCAATGGAACTTTCCAAAGAAGTTACCGATCAACTTCATAAATTACGTGATCACTTCACCGAAACCATCGAAGAAGTGCACGAAACCACCGAAGATGGTTTGCACCCTATCTCGGTGATTCAATCTCTTCAAAAATTTGTCAGTGAAGATACCATTGTAACTGTCGATATTGGAAGCCACTACATCTGGATGGGCCGTTACTTCAAGACTTATAAGCCACGTCATTTACTATTCAGTAACGGTATGCAAACCCTTGGGGTATCACTTCCATGGGCCATCGGTGCTGCCTTAACTCATCCCAACGAACCGGTCATCTCAATTTCAGGAGATGGTGGATTCCTATTCTCAGGACAAGAATTAGAAACCGCCGTTCGTTTAAACCTCAACATCATTCAATTAATTTGGGTCGATGGTTACTACGACATGGTTAAGTTCCAAGAAGTCGCCAAATACGGTCATGATGCCGGAGTTAAATTCGGCTATGTTGACTACGTTAAATACGCAGAAAGTTTTGGGGCTACCGGTATTCGTGCCAACAGCGTTGACGATTTAAACAGTGCTTTAAACCGCGCTAAAGACATCCAAGGCCCCGTGATTATTGAGATTCCAGTTGATTATAAAGACAACATTGAGCTAAAGACTAAACTCATCCCAAACGAATTGAATTAAATCAAAAAAGAGCTAGAAAAATCTAGCTCTTTTTTAGTCTTCTTTGCTTGGCAGAATTGATAAAACAATATCCGATAATATCAATAAAATATCAATAACTTGTAGATACCATGGTAATTTTTTAACTGTATACACAAGTAATGACGGTATGATAAATGTAATGATAACCCAATATGGGTTTACCCCAATGTCTCTAAAACGTCTTACGTATTGTGAAATATTTGGAACAACCGTGACAATCGAAAAAATTAAATAGATTGTTAGACCAAGTCTATTATCTAATTTTTCAATTCCAGCAATAATTCCAGTGATAAGTGTTAATCCAAAAAAACTCCACCAAAATTCTGATCTAGTGCTACGGCCTTTAAAATCGAAGTATCGGCTCCAATACATTGAGAATCCTTCAATAAATCTTAGCATCTTATCACATCCAAATTTATTTCTATTTAATGTTACATTCGAAAAATATTGTACCAATAACTCTTTCATTTTTGACACAAAAAAAGAGCGGTTACCCGCCCTTTTTGATGTTTAATTATTTTCTATCTTTGCTTGGCATTACTAAAATAATGAAACCAATGATTGAAATAATAGTAACAAGTGCTGATAACCAGGCGTTATGCTTGTAACCATCTAATCTAGTTATAATTCCTGGTAAAACATAGGTAATTAGTAGGAACCATGGTGTTACACCAGCGTCACGGTAACGACGGAAGTATAGTGAAATGGTAGGAATGATTGATGCGATAGCGTATAGAACGCATACTGCGATACCAATTAGAGCAGCAATCCCGAATGACTTGTCAGCGTGACCAGTTGCAAATGCGGTAATAACTGCAACACCACCGAATGCTAGTGCAAAGACTGCGTAGATGATTGAGTTAATTAAGAATACCCACCAGAATTCTGATCTGGTACTTACTCCAGTAAAGTTAATGTAGTTTTTCCAAAATTGTTTGTATGCTTTAATCATAATTATATTTCCCCTTTTCATATTCTATGTACATATTAATTAATCGCTTACAAAAAATCAATTTAAGAAATTATTAAGAATGCTTTGAATTATCTAATAATGGTATAATTAAAAGTACTCAAGATATTTAGGGGGATTTTTATATGAACAATGTCGATATTTTAGAACAACAAGTTTTCGCTGCACGTAAGAAATTATCTACCCAAGAACAACTAATGGTAAATGATTACGTCGAAAATAATGCCGTTAGCCCGGTTGCCGCATGGCTACTATGGGTATTTTTAGGACAATTCGGGGTCCACCGTTTCCTATTCAAGAAGCCATATGCCGCTTTAATGCTTACCTTAGAAATTATTGGATGGGTTACAATTATTCTTATCATCGGTCTTGGCTTTCTAAGTGCCGTTTGGATTTGGTGGATTGTTGATGCTTTCTCAATCCAATCATGGTTAAAGGAAAGTCGTCTCCAAGCCGCTTACAAAGGAATCAACCAAATCACTGGTAAATCAGTTGAAGAATTAAGTGGTATTAACTACGCTTCATTCAATGGTGCCTCATTTGTAAACTACAGCAACCAACCTCAACAACCAGCTCAACCTATCAACAATCAACCATCTTCAGCAAACGTTGAACCACAACAAAGTAGTGATTCATCAAACGCTCAATCAGTAAATGATACAGATGGTGACTTTACTGATTTCAGTAAACCAAGAGAATAACATTTTGAAAGCTTCCAAAAATTTGGGAGCTTTTTTGGTTGCATTATTTTCATCCACCTGTTATCTTATATGTAACATGTTAATTACAAAGTAACAACTAGAAAGGTTGATGAAATTATGAAATACGCAATTAGTGCAGTTACCGGTAACTTCGGTAAAGAAGCAATCAAAGTTTTAATGAAAAACGTTCACAGAACAGATATCGTGGCTTTAGCAAGAAATGTTGAAAAGGCTGAAAAACAACTTCCAGCTGGATTAGACGTTCGTCCATTCGATTACGGTAACCCAGATCAAATGGCAGAATCACTTGAAGGCATCGACAAGCTATTATTTGTCTCATCACAACCAAACCCTGTCCTACCTCGTATGACTCAACACCAAAACGTAATTGATGCCGCTAAAAAAGCTGGCGTAGCATTTATCGTTTACACTAGTTTCCCACACGCTGAAACTGCCGATAACTTCTTATCACATGATCACACTCAAACAGAAGCAGCTATCAAGGAAAGTGGCATTGCACATTCATTTGTTCGTAACAACTGGTACCTAGAAAACGAAGCAACTATTCTAAAACCAGCTAGTGAAGGTCAACCATTCGTATACGGTGCTGGCGACGGTCACGTAGGTTGGGCGCTAGAAGCAGAATACGCTGAAGGTGCTGTTCGTGTCCTATTAAGCAAGTCACCAAAAGAAATATATGAATTTGCTGGTGAACGTCGTACCTACTCTGACCTAGCAGAAGCCTTGAAGAAGGCAACTGGCAAGGACTTCCCCGTTATCTCAGCATCTGCTGAAGACTACAAGAACGGTCTAAAGGAAGCTGGATTAGATGATGCCACTGTTGGAATCGTTTCAGACATTCAAGCTTTAATCGCTGATGGTCAATTGGATGAAGAAACAAATGACTTAACTGCCGTAATTAGTCATTCACTTACTCCAATCGAGGACGCCATCAAGAAGGTTATCAAATAATGAAGTATTCACACCGTTTGAGTGATGCTGTTCATATTTTGACCTACATTGGTGCCGCTGAAATCGTCGAAGATGATCTATCGAGCCGTGCAATTGCTGGGAGTATCAATTCCAATCCCAGCCTTGTTCGTCGTTTAATGTCGTCACTCAAAAATGCTGGCTTAATCACCAGCGAACCCGGCCGTGCTGCCGTGTCATTAAGCAAACCAACTGATGAAATCACCCTTCTCGATGTCTACAAAGCAATCGAAGAACCCGACTTGTTCCACGTTGATGAAGAAACTAATCAACAATGTCCAATCGGGGCCAACATTCAATCCGCTTTGCATAAGGCATACAATGAAGTGCAACAACAAGCCGAAGTCGAAATGAGCAAAATCACCCTCGCAGATATCGTCAAAGATGTCGTTGACGGCAATAAAAAAGCACTATCCTAATGGATAGTGTTTTTTTATTTATGTACTTGTTTTAATCATCAATCAAATCAAGCACCTTTATCTTACTAGTATTAAGCTAATGCTGCACCAAATAGAACAGTTACAACGAATAAGATGAAGATAATACCAATAAATGAAATGATAGTACCTGCAATAGCAAGACCCTTAGGTTGCTTGAATAAACCAATAATTGAGAAGATGGCACCTAATAGCCATACTACGAAGTCAACAAATGGAATCCATGAAGTAACCAATAAAGCGATTAATGATAGAACGAAACCGGCAGTACCGATACCATTAGCCTTAGCTTGGTTGATGTAGATTGATTGGTTACCACCATTTGGTTGACCATTTTGTTGTTGAAAATCTGGTTGTTGGTTGTTTGAACCGTTATCCATTATGAAAATCCTCCTGAATATGAATGAAAATAATTATATCTAATCATTTTATAATTATTTCTTAACCTAATAATAACTAAAAATAGACACCAGGTCAATTTTTGCTTATATCAAATTCACTTTTTATTTATTTTACATGTAGCCGTGGTTAAAGTTTCTAAGCTTCTTTAGTGTCAACATTGCGATAACAGCAACTAGATACATTAGTGACATGAAGACCATTATTTGTATCAATGAGAACTTCGCCATCAATAATCCCATCATTACGGGTGAGAAACCACCTACTGACTTACCAATTGCCATGATCATGTTGTTGGCAGTGGTTCTAATATTGGTAGGATATAGGCGACTGATGATGGCACCAAAGCCACCGTAGAAACCAGCGGCAAAGAATCCGGCTAGTGCACTAAATACCAATAGCATCATTGCACTGTGCGCAATCGCAATTCCATAGATGGCAACGGCAGCTGATAACATGAAGAATGCAAACGCCACCCTAGGACCAATCTTGTCCATGATGTAACCAAAACTAATCATTCCCAAACTGATACCAACGATTGTGGCAATCATCCATAGTGATGACTTTGAAATTGAGACATGAAGTTGTTTTTGCATGATGGTTGGTAACCAGATCATTAGGCCGTAGTAACCGGCGTTTTCAACAATCACCATGATGGTGATGACAATGGTTTGCCATGCCAATTGTGGAGTCTTAAATAGTTCGGAGAATGAAACGTGTGGAAGCTTGTTGTTCTTCTTTACTTCCGCTTCGTAAACCGGACTTTCCTTTAGATGACGACGAATGAAGTAAGCCAAGGCAACCGGAATTAAACCGAATAGGAATAGTGTGTTCCAACCAAACATTGGAAGCACGATGGAAGCGATAATCGCAGCCATGATTCCACCCATTTGACCACCTGCGGCTGAGAAGGAGATAATCTTGCCGACCTTAAATCCTTGGAAGTGTTCAGAAATAAGTGACACCCCTGCTCCGAATTCACCACCGGAACCGACCCCCGCTAAAAATCTTAGTAGGTAGATTTCATAAATGTTATGAGCAAAGAATAGTAATCCTGTCGCAATCGCGAACAAGAAAATTGTATGTGAGAAGATTTTGACACGACCGAATCGGTCAGCCAAAATTCCGAATAACAATCCACCAAATAGTTTTCCTAAATTGGTAATTGTTGAAGTAAGTCCTGCAGCTGCGTGACTGATATGTAAACTCAAAATCATTGATGATAGCGCAAACGATAAGAACATGCTATCCATATTTTCTAGTGCAAAACCAACCGTAGTGGAGGCAAGCGTCTTTTTTTGATCAAAACTAAAGTGCTTTGATTCGTTAATGACATCCATCTATAAATTCCTCTTTCTGTCTAATCACGAACATTAATCTGATTTGTTTTTATAATATACGTATATTATGCTACTTTGTTATGAAAATGGCAACATTTTTCTATTTCTAATCGATATTTGCGATAAAAATCACCATTTCTCCTTAGTAATGTTCGGAAAATAAAAAAAGGATGATTAACTAATTAATCATCCTTTTTGTTTTGTAAGTTATCTTCAATATTTTTCTCACGTTGGGAAGCTTCGATACGGATTAACATTTCCATTTGTAATTGATTCAACTGACTTTGGTGCTTGTTGTACTTAGTTTGTAAATCAACCTTGGCGTGCAATAGCTTCAATTCTTCTTCAGAACGTAAGTTAACGTGGTAGTCGTTTCGACGGTCTAGATCATCTTTTTCACCGGCACGGTTTTGACTCATCATGATGATGGGTGCTTGAATGGCGGAAATACATGAAAGTGCCAAGTTCAAAAGAATGAATGGATATGGATCAAAATGCCAACCAAATAGTTGCATGACGTTAATAAACATCCAACCAACTAAAAAGACGACGAACGAAATTACAAATCCCCATGATCCACCTACCTTGGCAACCTTATCAGCTAGGCGTTTACCAAATGTGTAATTTTCTTGTAGGGCCTTATCGGCATCGATTACCTTAAAGTCTTCGTTGTTAATTTTTTGGGTTAAACGACGGTCAATCTTGTTAAAAGCCGCCTTGTCTTTGCGCATCGCTTTTTTAATATCAGCATATTGTTGTGCGTAATTTTCCATTGTTTCAACTCCCTAAAATATGTATAAACAAAAGTCTATACTTTATCAATCTAATATACAAAGATAAAAACTTGCAGCAAAAAAGCTATGGCATTCACCATAGCTTCTTGTTTTATCTAAACGCCTTGTCACCGATGTCGGTTCGATAAGCGTAGTCGTTTGAGTCAACGTTATCCTTAATTGCTTGATTAACGTTTGCTTGAGCAGCCTTTAAGTCCTTGTCTGAGGAAATCACCATCATGATGCGTCCACCAGAGCTGACTAATTTTTCGTCTTGTTCTTCGACCCCCGCATAAGCCAACGAAAGTTTCTCATCGTTAAACTGAGGAAGTGTTAATCCGTCTTTATGGTTATCAGGATAGCCCTTAGCCGCTAGGACGTTGCCAAGGAAATATCGGTCGGTTTGCCAATCAACGGTTTGGTCTTGATGGTTCATTAGTTTGACAATCACATCCCCCAAATCACCTTGTAACTGTGGCAAGATGACTTGAGTTTCAGGGTCACCCATTCGAACGTTGAATTCGATGACTTTAACACCATCTTTAGTCAGGATTAATCCAGCGTATAGAAAACCTTGGAACAAAATGCCTCGTTTGTGCATTTCAGACAACACGGGTCTAATCACCTTCACTAACCCCTTGTTTAAAACGTCTTCACCGAATTGAGGAAGTGGACTGTAAGCGCCCATTCCACCGGTATTGGGACCCTTATCACCGTCATAGATACGTTTGTGATCTTGCGCTAATGGCATGGTTATGACATCCAAATCGTTTACCATCACAATCATCGAAAATTCTTGGCCGTCCAGGTATTCTTCAATCAGAATTTCTTGGTGGGCATCATTATCGTAGATTTTAAGCAAAGTCTCCTTGGCCTCTGCTAGGTCTTTAATGATGAAAACACCTTTTCCGCCAGCCAAACCATTTAGTTTCACAACGATTGGAAAATCGTGATCTTCCATGTATGAAAGCGCGTCATCGTGATTGCTAAAGGTCGCATAAGAGGCGGTTGGAACATTAGCTGATTGCATCACTTCTTTGGCAAACTCCTTGGAACTTTCCAATTGAGCAGCTTCCTTGTTTGGACCAAAGACCCTCAAACCAGCATCATTGAAACGATCAACAATGCCGTCACTAAGTGATCTTTCGGGACCAACGACTGTCCAATCAATCTGATTATCCAAGGAAAATTCGATTAGGCCATCGAAATCCAGTTCTTCGATATCAACGGTTTGAACCCTGTCGATCATATTCATCATTGGATTCCCGGGCGCTACAAAAACTTCTCGATTGACATTTTTAGATAAACTTTTGGCCATCGCATATTCACGACCACCTGAACCAATCAATAACCATTTTTCCATCTTCATCGTAACCTCACTCTAGTGTTTGAAATGACGATTGCCACTAAATACAAGGGCAATACCTAATTCATCTGCTTTATCAATTGAATCTTGATCACGGATACTTCCACCTGGTTCAACGATTGCTGTGATACCGTGTTTAGCAGCGAATTCCACACAGTCGTCCATTGGGAAGTAAGCATCTGAACCTAATACGGCGTTTGCATAGTCTGACTTAGTTTCAGCCTTCTTGATAGCAATCTTAGTTGAGTCGATACGGTTTGGTTGACCAGAACCAACCCCTAATGTTTGATGGTCGGTGGTAACAACAATCGCATTACTCTTAACGTGTTTAACAGCATTTTGGGCGAATGCTAAAGCCTTCATTTGTTTTTCAGTTGGTTGTTTCTTTGATACAACCTTGTATTCAGTTGGTTCTTCATGAAGGAGGTCACGTTCTTGAACTAACATTCCACCTAGGACGGAAACTATATCCAACCTGTCTTGGTTAATCTTGTCGAAGTCAACTGTTAGTAAACGGATGTTTTTCTTCTTAGCTAATACGTCGTAAGCTTCGTCGGTGAATGATGGAGCGATTACGATTTCCAAGAAGATGGCGTGCATCTTTTCGGCGGTTGCTAAGTCAACTTCACGGTTTAAGGCGATGATTCCACCAAAGATTGAAGTTGAATCTGATTCATAAGCTAAGTTCCAAGCAGTTAATAAATCGTCAGCAGTACCAATACCACATGGGTTCATGTGTTTTAATGCTACTACAGTAGCTTGGTCTGGGAATTCTGCAACGATACGAAGTGCGGCGTCAGCATCCCTTACGTTGTTGTATGATAGCTTCTTACCATGTAGTTGTTTGGCATTAGCTAATGAGTATGTTTCAGGAATTGGTTCCTTGTAGTATGCAGCCTTTTGGTGACTGTTTTCACCGTAACGCATTGCTTCTACCTTTTCATATGTGAAAGTTAGCTTTTCAGGGAATTCTTCTTTGGTTAGGTAGTTGGCGATTAATGCGTCGTAAGCTGCAGTATGTCTAAACACCTTCGCTGCCAAACCACTTCTATATTCAGCGTCGATTTCGTTGGCGTCGTATCTTTGGATGTAGTCGTCATAGTCTGATACATCGGTAATTACGATCACGTCTTGGCTGTTTTTAGCAGCGGCTCTTAGCATTGAAGGACCACCGATATCAATGTTTTCAATTGCATCAGCATATGTAACGTCCAGTTTTTCAATTGTTTCTTTAAATGGGTATAGGTTGACACAAACTAGATCGATTAGATCAATGTTTTGTTCCTTTAGTTGTTGCATGTGTTCGTCATTGTCGCGACGAGCAAGGATTCCAGCGTAGATGCGTGGATGTAGTGTCTTCACACGACCGTCTAACATTTCAGAGAAATTAGTAATTTCTTCAACGGCAATCGCGTCAACACCGTTGTCTAATAATGTCTTTAATGTTCCGCCGGTTGAGACAATATCGTAATCACGTTGTTCTAGTTGCTTGGCAAATTCAACAATTCCATTCTTATCTGAGACACTTAACAATGCTAACTTTTTCAATTTAAATAACTCCCTTTTCAATTAATTGTAAAATCGTGCGTGGGTACAACTGATGTTCAACATCATGAATTCGATTTTCCAAATCCGCTAACGAATCACCTTCTTTTCTAAAAACTTCTTCTTGAGCAATAATTTGACCAGAGTCAATCCCCGAATCCACAAAATGAATCGTGACTCCCGTCTTATTAACTCCAGCATTATATGCATCTAGAATTCCTTGTTTTCCTGGAAAACTCGGTAGCAATGCTGGATGGATATTAATAATCTTGTTAGGAAAAGCATTTAGCAATGTATCACCTACAATACGCATATACCCGGCGAGCATAATAACTTGGACACCTCTTTTCTTGAGTTCTTCTAGAATACGACCCTCACGAATCGCTCTTTTTTCACCCTTATGCAGTTCCGCAATCAAGACCTCAACGTTCTGTCTTTGAGCTCTTTGCACCACAAACGCATTATGGTGATCACATACCAACAATTTAATATCGATTGGCAAGTCAGCTTCAGCAATCGCGTCGAAGTTAGTTCCATTTCCCGATGCAAAAATTGCAACGGGGAGTTTATCTGATTTCAACCGCTTGTTGCTCACGTTTTACCACCTCACCAATCTCGAAATATTCTAGGCCATTATCAGAAAGGTAATTGGTCACTGCTTGAACGTATTCTTCTGGAGCGACTAACACCATGCCGATTCCCTGGTTAAACACAAGATCCATATCACTTTGGTCCAAGTTTCCCCAGTCTTGTAGGCACTTGAAGATGTTAGGCACTGTCCATGATGAACGGTTAATCTTGGCGGTTAAATCGTTTGGAATCACTCGTGATAGGTTATCGGCAATTCCACCACCGGTGATGTTGGCAATCGCATGAATCGCACCGGATTCGATGATGCCCTTGACGTAGTGGTAATACAAACGCGTTGGGGTTAGTAGTTCATCAATCAATGGTTGTGATAATCCTTGGTATGTGGCATTTAAATCAAGTTTGGCATCCTTGATAATCTTTCGAACCAAAGAGTAACCATTGGAATGAATTCCTGATGATTTCAAACCAATTAGTTTGTCACCCTCCTTAACGTTTTGTTCCCCTAGTAAACGTTTCTTGTCAGCAATTCCAACCGCAAACCCACTTAGGTCGTAATCGTCTTGCTTGTAGATGCCAGGCATTTCGGCCATTTCACCACCAATTAATGAAAGACCGGCTTGCTTACATCCCATCACAACACCAGAAACGATCTCTTTAATTTCTTCCGGAAGTAATTTACCAATTCCGATGTAATCTAAGAAAAATAATGGTTTCGCACCTTGTGCCAAGATGTCATTAGCACACATTGCGACCAAATCAACACCAATTGTGGTGTGACGTTTAGCTTGAATTGCTAACATCAACTTAGTACCCACACCATCAGTTCCTGAAATCAAAACTGGATCATCATATTTAGCGAAATGTGATTGAAGTGAATACATTGCGCCGAATCCACCTAGGCCATCCATTACGCTTTGATCATAAGTAGAAGCGACCATATTTTTAATGGAATCTACTGCCTTTTCGCCACTCTCAACATCGACACCGGCTTCTTTATATTGGTTAGCCATTCACTTCATCCTCCTCATATAGATGTAGTCTTTTTGCTTCTGCATCATATGTTTCTTGGTAGTCATACAAAGGTGTTGGATACTTGCCGTCAAAGTAGGCTGTACACAAACCATGGTATTGATTGTCGCAATCAAGATCGATTGCATTGATTAACCCCTCAACACTTAGATACTTTAAAGAATCAGCCCCGATGATGTTTTTAATTTCTTCAACACTGTGATTGGCACCGATTAATTCGCTTGGCTTTTGAATATCGATTCCGTAAAAACATGGGTACTTCAAATCAGGTGAAGCAATTCGAACGTGGACTGATTTCGCTCCAGCATCCTTTAACATTTTGACGATAAAACGACTGGTGGTTCCACGGACGATTGAGTCGTCTACTAAGATGACGTCCTTGTCCTTGATGACTGATTTAACAACAGAAAGTTTCATTGAAACCCCGCGTTCACGTCGTTCTTGAGTTGGCTCTATAAATGTTCTGGCAACGTATTGATTCTTAATCAATCCCATTTCGTATGGAATGCCACTTTCGATTGCATATCCCATCGCCGCAGAAAGCGATGAGTTTGGCACCCCAATCACAACATCAGCCTTGGTTGGATTTTCGCGAGCCACCAACGCTCCCATACGTTTTCTAGCCTCATGAACCGAAACACCATGAATTACAGAATCAGGACGAGCGAAGTAAACATATTCCATTGAACAAATAGTTAGTTCAGTATCTTCGGTAAAGTGGTCAATCTTGATTCCAGAGTCATCAACAATAATGACCTCTCCTGGTTGAACATCCCTTACATATTCAGCTTGAACTTGATCTAATGCACATGTTTCACTACAGATAACCACAGCGCCGTCTTTTCTTCTTCCGACAACCAAAGGACGTAATCCGTTGGGGTCACATACTGCATACATTGCGTCTGGACTAAGTAATACATAGGCAAAACCACCGTGCATTTGATTGGCAGCTTCCTTGATACGACCTAAGAAAGTTTCTTGATTACTAACTTCAATCAAGTCACCGAAAATCTCACTATCAGAATCAGATTGGAAAATAGTTCCAGTTTTTCTAAGCATTTCTTTTAGAGTGTCAGCATTAGTTAAGTTTCCATTATGTGATAGTGCAAAATGAGTTTCGGTGTTTTCAAACATAAATGGTTGAACATTGTTGATGGTATGGCTTCCAGCAGTTGCGTAACGAATGTGGCCTAGTGCTGCATTTCCATGTAATCGATCAAATGAATGTGGGTCATCAAAAATAGCTCCAAGTAGACCTTGTCCGCGATATCGGTTTAGTCGTTTATTAGCATCAATGGCAAGAATTCCAGCACCTTCTTGACCACGATGTTGTAAAGCGTGGAGACCACTGTAAGCGACCTTAGCGGCTGGACCTTCAACGCCCCAGACACCAAAGACACCACATTCATCGTTTAAGCTTTTGACTTCATTTGGCATGATAAACTTTCCTTCCAGATGGTTTTTAGAGCAGTCACGTCATCAACGTATTGACCATCTTGTAGTTGTAAATTAATTTGTTGGCTGTCGTCAGTTACACCAATCAAGTGCGCTTTCTTACCTGCTAGTTTTTCAAAGGCCGCTTGATCTTCTTTACTAACTGATACGACATATCTTGATTGAGTTTCTGAGAATAATTGTGCTTTAGTAATATCGATTTCACCCTTCAAACCAAGGTTGTGTTCGAATAGTGATTCAAGAATTGAAACGATAACGCCACCCTCACTAACATCGTGAGCAGATTCGATTAGGTGGTTGTGAATTAAATCTAGGATTAAGCGTTGGTTGCTAAATTCTTCTTCTAGGTCAAAATGGATTTTTCCTGAGATTTGACCTTCTAGGTGTTTTTGAATTTCTGAACCGGCAAAGTCATCGTTGGTGTCTCCGATAACGTACACCAATTCGCCAGCTGCCTTGATATCTGATCTGGTAATGTATTGGTTATCTTCGATTAGACCAACCATTCCAATCATTGGAGTTGGGTAAATCGCCTTGTTGTCAGTTTCGTTGTATAGTGAAACGTTTCCAGCGATAACTGGTGTATCAAATTTTTCACAGGCCTTTGAAATCCCTTCAACTGATTGGTCCATTTCGAAGTAACTTTCTGAGTCGTCAGGGTTACCGAAATTCAAACAGTCGGTAATTCCGATTGGTACGGCACCACTGGCAACAATGTTTCGAGCGGCTTCTGATACGGCAATTTGACCACCTAGTTTTGGATCTAGGTAGATGTAACGGCCGTTAGCATCAGTAGTCATGGCAAGTGACTTGTTAGTGCAACGAACACGAATGACTCCTGAGTCACTACCAGGTTGAACAACCGTGTTAGCTTGAACACGGCAGTCGTATTGGCGGTAAACTGACTCTTTAGAAGCGATTGTTGGTTGACCGATGATTGTCTTCACCATGTCGTTAACATCGCTGATAACAGGTGTTTTAGCTTCGTCGACATTCTTCAATCGATCAGGTTTTACAACATCGTGTTGGTATTCAGGAACATCATTAACCAAGCTCGAAGTTGGAATGTCACAAACAAGTTCACCGTGTTGGTATAAACGGTATTGTTTGTCGTCGTTAACGTGACCAATTACGACCGCGTCTAGATGATGTTCTTCAAACACTTCTAGGACTTCGTCTTCATGGCAAGCCTTAACACATAGCAACATTCTTTCTTGAGATTCTGAAAGCATGATTTCGTATGGCGTCATGCCGATTTCTCTTTGCGGAACTAGGTCTAAGTCTAAATCGACTCCACTGCAAGCCTTGTCTGCCATTTCAGCTGATGAGGATACTAATCCAGCGGCACCCATGTCTTGAATTCCGACTAGGATGTCCTTGTGGTTGTGAGTAACTTCTAGACAAGCGTCAACAAGTAGTTTTTCCATGAATGGATCACCAACCTGAACGGCTGAGCGGTCTGATTCTTCTTCGGTACTGAATTGACTTGATGCGAAAGTCGCACCATTAATTCCATCACGTCCGGTCTTAGCACCCACGTAAATGATTGAGTTACCGGCACCGGAGGCACGTCCGGCTTCAATGTCTGCTTGATCCATCAAACCGACACACATAACGTTGACTAATGGGTTTCCGTCGTAGCATGGGTCAAAACTAATTTCACCACCGACTGTTGGCACCCCAATACAGTTACCGTATCCAGCGATTCCGGCAACGACCTTGTCTAATAGGAAACGATTCTTGTCATTAGTTAGTTCACCGAAACGAAGACTATCGAGTGAAGCCACTGGTTTGGCCCCCATTGAAAAGATGTCTCTGATGATTCCGCCTACACCGGTAGCAGCTCCTTCGTAAGGTTCAACGTAACTTGGATGGTTGTGACTTTCGGCTTTGAATACGACCGCTTGGCCATCACCGATGTCTAGAACTCCGGCACCTTCACCAGGTCCTTGCAAGACGCGAGAACCGTCTGACCAAAACTTTCTAAGTACTGGCTTTGAGTTCTTGTATGAACAGTGTTCGCTCCACATCCCTGAGTACAAACCAGTTTCGGTGTAGTTAGGTAAGCGGTGCAAAATGTCATTTGAGATTAAGTTGTATTCAAAATCAGTTAAACCCCAGTCTTGATAAATCTTTTGATCTTTAATGTCTTGGGGTGTAATTATCTTTGGCTTTTCCATCTTGTTAGCTCCTAACGTGATTTAATAATGACTTGAACAACTTCAAGCCGTCGGTTCCACCTAAAATACTTTCAACGGCACGTTCTGGATGCGGCATCATCCCTAAAACATTGCCTTGTTCGTTCACGACACCAGCGATGTTGTCGCAACTACCGTTGGGATTGGCTTCGTAGGTGAAAACGATTTGATCTTTAGCCTTTAATTGAGCTAAGGTTTCGTCGTCACAGTAGTAGTTACCTTCACCGTGAGCGATTGGAATATCGATGACTTCTGATTCTTCGTATTGGTCTGTAAACATTGTGTCGTTATTTTGGACACGTAGCTTGGACCAATCTGAGATGAATTCCATGCTGGTGTTATGTTGAAGTGAACCGGGTAATAGGTTGGCTTCTGTTAGGATTTGAAAACCATTGCAGACACCCAAAACTGGTTTGCCTTCTGCAGCCATTTCCTTAACTGATTCCATCACCGGTGCAAAACGAGCAACGGCACCACTTCTTAGGTAATCTCCATATGAAAAGCCACCGGGGATTAAGACGCCATCGTATCCGTCTAGGTTAGTAGCATCTGAAGTAACTAGGTCAACGTCTTCATTTAGTGAGTCGCGCACTGCATAATACATATCCATGTCACAGTTGGAGCCGGGAAAACTAATTACTGCAAATTTCATTTCGCCACTTCCTTTAGTTCAAATTCGTATGATTCCATGTTGTGGTTCACCAATAAATCTTTGGCAATGTCGTTAACTACCTTTGATGCTTCATCTTCGCTGTCAGACTTGATATTAACTTCAAAGTACTTACCTTGTTTGACTGAGTCGACCTTGTCGTAACCCAAACGTTGTAAGGCGTTCAATACTGCTTCACCTTGAGGATCTAAAATTGATGATTTGTGATGGACATAAATTTGTGCTAAATACATGTTTTCTTCCTCCCTAAATGGCTGCTCGTAAACGATTTAGAATTTCTAGGTAACCTGGCATCATGTCGCCAGCTTCTTTTCTAAAGACATCCTTATCTAGTGATTCATTAGTGTCTTTATCTAATAAACGACATGAATCAGGTGAGATTTCATCAGCTAGGATGATTTCACCGTCTTCGTTAATACCGAACTCAAGTTTGAAGTCTACTAAGGTCACGTTCATCTTGTCGAATAATTTCTTTAGGATTTGGTTCACCTTTAGGCCGTCTTTTTCTAGTTGAGCTAACTTATCGGCTTCGATTAAATCCAAGCCAATTGCATCAGAATTAGTAACGATAGGATCGTGTAAATCGTTGTCTTTATAAAAAAATTCGACAACTGGTTCTTTCAATGTTTGAAGATAATCAGTGCCGAATCTTTTTTGGAAATGTCCGGCCGCAAAGTTTCTAATCACAACTTCCAGCGGAATCATTTCAACTTTTTTATTTAATTGATCTGTTTCGTTAAAACGTTCAATAAAGTGCGTAGCAACACCATTTTCGTTTAGGTATGTGAAAATCATACTTGAAATTTCGTTGTTAACCGCACCCTTGTTTGCGATTAATTCATTACGCAAACCATCCCCCGCAGTGGTGTGGTCTGTGTAGTGAACACGCAATACGCTTGAATCATCGGTGGTGTATAGTTCCTTAGTCTTACCTGATGCAACTAATGTAGTCATTTTAATTCTCCTCATCTAAATAATTTAACGTCTTGCAATAATTGATCGATTGATGAACCGGTCACTGTGATGTGACCCATTTTTCTTTGATGCTTAATTTCAGCCTTACCATAATCATGGAAGTTCCAGTTTGGATGGTTCACTAACTCGTTTCGACCGAGCGTTAAATTATCACCCAATAGGTTCACCATAACGGCATTATCAATTAACTTGATATCTGGTAAGGATAGATTACAAATACTTAAAATATGTGCTTTAAATTGAGAAACGTTGCAGGCCTCAATGGTGTAATGGCCCGAATTATGTGGTCTTGGTGCTAGCTCGTTAACCAGTAGTCTGCCATCTTCCATCAAGAAGAATTCGATTCCTAAGACACCGACTAGTTTCATTTCTGAGGCGATGTTTTCGGCAATCTGTTCAGCATTTTTATGAACCTTTCCATTAGTTCTTGCTGGTACGATACTAGTGTGTAAGATATGGTCTTGATGAATATTTTCGCTAAGTGGGAAGACAATCACCTTGCCGGAAACATCTCGGTCTACCATTATGGAAACTTCCTGTACAAAAGGTTGCTTTCTTTCGTAGATCCACTCAATGCCGTCCAAGTGTTTAATGACTTCCTTTAAATCAGATTCACTATTAATGTCGAATTGACCGTGGCCATCGTAACCACCCTCTGCGGTTTTTAAAATCGCAGGAGTAGATATTTTTCGGTACGCTTTCAACAGATCGTCGGCGTTATTTACTGGCATGTAGTCAGTAACAGGTGCTCCAATGCTTTGTAAAAAGCCCTTTTCCTTGTTTCGGTTGCTAGTGATTTCTAGTTCACTAACTGGCTGTGGGATATATGTAGTATCCGAAACCTTTTTAATCGCTTCTTGATTGACGTTTTCAAACTCATAAGTTAAAACATCTGATTTATCAGCTAACTGCTTAATGGCTGTTTCATCATCATAGTCGGCGATAATTTGAAAATCTGCAACTTGTGCTGCTGGAGCGTCAGGTGTTGGATCTAAGACTCCAACCTTATAACCCATTTCTTTGGCAACCAGTGCCATCATCTGACCAAGCTGACCACCACCCAAAATTCCGATAGTAGCTGGTGGCAAAATTGGTTTAGTGTAATTGTTCATTACTATCAATTGCCTCCCTTGTTTGTCTTTCACGGAAATCATCTAGACTTTGTGCGATTTTGTCATTGCTAATTGCTAAAATCTGAGCCGCTAACAATGCAGCATTCTTAGCACCAGCGTCGCCAATTGCAACGGTCGCAACTGGTACTCCTGAAGGCATTTGAACGATTGATAGCAATGAATCAACTCCATTTAAGGTGCTGGTCTTAACCGGAATCCCTATTACCGGTAAAGTCGTATTTGCCGCTAACATTCCTGGCAAATGTGCTGCGCCACCCGCCGCAGCAATAATCACCTTATATTGTTCGTATTTTGCTGAACTGCCAAAAGCCTGTAATTCATTTGGCATCCGATGAGCTGAGATTATTTTAGTGTTATAACTAATTCCCAGGCTATCCAAAGTATCAATTGTTCCTTGTATTTTAGGCAAGTCAGAGATTGAACCCATTACAACTGCTACATCCATTTTTTAAAGTCTCCCCTCTAAATGGTTAAATTCATCATAACAAGTCAATTAACATTCGTCAACTAAAAAGCGAACAATATTTAAAAATAATATATTATAGTTCGTAAAAAATAGAATGTTGGCACAAAAAAGACCAACTTAGAAAAGTCGGTCTTTTTTCACTATTTAAATTCAGGAAATGTCTTATAAATCATTTTGTACATTCGATATTGATCGTATGCATTAAATTTATCATGTAATGACACGATAATCACACGGTTCTTATTTGGTAGTTGACTGGTACTTACTAGACAGTTACCTGCCAACGGAGTGTATCCCGTCTTTAAACCATCAACGTGTAATGCTGCATCATATCTTAGTCCACCCGCTAGTAATTCATTTGCATTCTTTAGAGTTTGACCACTTTGGTGGTAGCGATAAATCTTAGCATCATTTACAACCGCTGGATATAGCTTCAATAGATGTGAAGCAATCACAGCTAGTGCTTTAGTAGATACACGGTTATAGTCATAACGTGATCCATAACGAATATAGTATGGATATAAATCGGAGTTTTCCAAACCAGATGAGGAAACGAAGTGAGCTTGAGAAGCAATGCCCCATGCCTTCGCTTGTCTGTTCATCTTCTTGATGAACTTATTGTTAGTTCCGGATACCCATTGGCCAAGTGCAATGGTTGCACTATTAGATGAGGCAATTAATGAAGCCTTATACAAGTTTCTAACGCTGTACTTCTTGTTAGCTTTTAATACGTAACTGCCCAGCGAATGATGTCTACTCATTCTTGCTAAACTTGGTGATATTTTAACTTTTTGTTTCCATCCATTCTTGGTAGTTTGTGCTTTTTGAATCGCTAAGTATAATGTCATAATCTTAGCGGTCGAAGCAACGGCACGTTTGGATGTAGCATTCTTTTGGTAGTAAACCTGGTTAGTATCCATGTTCACGGCATAGATAGCACTACTTGTCTTGCTGTACTTATCCATAGTTTTGGAGTACTTACTGTTGGCATTGGCACTTGCGCTCACAGTAACAAATGATAATCCCAGCATAAAAATAGCTAGAAATGATACCATTATGTTTTTGATTTTACTCATTTAAATTTATCCCCCTTAACGAAATCAATAGCTATATATTACAACGTTTTGATGGGATTTTAGTTTACAAATTATTACATTTATATTATGAATATTAAAAAAGGAGCCTAATAAGTAGGCCCCTTTTTCTTATTACTATTTAATTGCTGATTTAACAGCTTCTTTTTCGGATTCAACCAATTCAACAGTACTTGTAATCGCTCTAGTATCCATCTTAATTTCACGGGTTAAACCTGGTGTGTCTAGTTTTGGTTCAAAGAATGCTTTGAATTCATCCAGACGGGTTCTGGTATGGAAAATGTTTGAGATAACCGTAATAAATGTAGCGAATTCCATATCACCACCAACAGTATCTTCTAGCCATTGCCATTCATTTCTAATCCAATCCCATGCGAATTGTTGACCAGCTGGATTTTTCAATACACCAGAGAACCAAGCACGTAAGTCTTGAGGTTTTACAACGCTACTGTCTTCAAAGTTAGCAACTAATTTCCCTAGTAACTTAGCATCGTTTGTTAGAGTTACTGCTGTACAAATATCTTGCTTGTAACTTGGGTCTGTTGATTGCTTGTACTCTTCGACTAATGAATCGAATTCTTCAGCGTTTGAGTAGTTCTTCATTTCATTAGCTAAGATATATACACGTGTATCAGCAGGTAATGATAATAAGTTATCTTGGTGATCTTGGAAGATTGCATGTGCGGCTTCGGCGAAGTCCTTATTGCCATCATACAATGATGCACTTAAGATGTATGGACGAGTTAATTTATCATTGTTACTTTCACCGTCAACACTAACTAAACCTAGTCGTTCTAGTTGTTTGTCACTTAGCTGTCTGTATAGTTTCTTCAAGTTATCTTCGTCTTCACTTCCGGGTTCAACGAACTTCTTCAAGTTGCTGGCTAGTGTGTAGACAGAATCATTAACAACATTAGATTTACTATCAGCAAATTGTTTTAATACTGGAACAACTCCCGCGTATGATACTTGCTTAGCCTCAGCTAATAAACGAAGGTCTTGTAATAATTGCATCTTATCGATTGGAGATAAACTATTCGCATCGCTTAATATGTCAGCTTGTAATGTTTCATCATATTTAACGATAAAGTGTGAATTATTACCAACATTTACTCTAAATGGTTTGCCATTTAGCTTACGTAATTCTTGGTAGTCACCCAAATCAATAGTTTCTTCACTGAAGATGTCAGGGGCTTGGTCATAGTTTGCGTTTAAAGGAATTTGCCAACGACGGCCCTCATCCTTACCTTCACCTGTGAAAAATTGCTTTTGAGCTAGCTTCAAACGGTTATCTTCAACGTAAGCGTTCACAACTGGGTAACCTGGTTGTTCTAGCCATGATTCCATAATCTTGCCCAAGTCCATACCTGCAGCCTTACCAAGTGCATTCCATAAATCAGCACCAGCAGCGTTACCGTACTTGTGAGCAGCAAAATAGTTCTTTAGACCTTCACGTAGTGCATCGTCACCAATCAAGGCACGAACCATTACTAACATTCTGGCACCCTTAGCATAAACGATTGCTGCATCAAATAATGCATCAATTTCTGCTGGGTGATGAACGTCAACGTGTACTGATTGAACACCGTCCACAGCATCACGTTTTAACGCTGCAGGAACGTCTGTGGTTTGGAATACTTCCCAAATGTTCCACGAAGGTTCGATTGCATCAATTGCAACATATTCCATCATGTTCGCAAAACTTTCGTTCAACCATAAATCATCCCACCATCTCATAGTTACTAGGTCACCAAACCATTGATGAGCTAATTCATGGGCAATCACAGTAGCAACACGTTGCTTCACTTCAAATGAAGTGTTATCTGGATCTAACAATAAGTAAGCTTCACGATAAGTTACTAATCCCCAGTTTTCCATGGCACCTGCTGAAAAATCAGGTAGAGCTAATTGCCATGAATGTGGAAGTGGATATGGGGTTTGGTAAAAATCTTCGAAGAATTCGATTGAACGCTTGGCAATATCTAAGGCAAAATCTAATTCTTTAGCGTCATGAGCTTTAGTACCAAACACACCAACTTTAACGCCACTCTTGGTTTCAGTCATCTTACTTTGCATATCACCAAAAGCAAATGCGACTAAATAAGTAGACATTTTTACAGTTTCGTCAAAATAATGAATGCCATTTTTAACTTTTACTTCTGGCATATTTGCTATAGCAGTTTCTCCAGGTTCTTCATCAAACTTAAGCGCTAGTTTAAACTTAGCCTTTGCTTCTGGTTCATCAATACATGGGAATGCTTGTCTAGCAAAGTTGGTTTCAAATTGAGTCCCTACAAGTTGTTTTTGTTCACCATTAACTTGGTAGTATGAGGGGTAAATTCCCATCATAGTATCTGTTAATTTAGCGGTGTATTCAATAGTTACTGCCACTTCCCCGGTCTTCCCTAAGGAAACGTTAATTACTTCATTATCATTATCCACGTTAAATTCAACGGCAGTACCATCTACTGAAACGCTAGTAACATCAAAGTCTTTTTCGTGAATACCAATTTGTTCTTCACTTGCATTACCGTAAATTGTGGTCTTTCCACTAAATTTCTTTTCACTACGGCTAACATCTAAAAAAATATCGTAGTGATCAGGTTGAAATCGATTAAATAATCTAACTAATTCAGCCATCAACAACACTCCTTCTTTATCATCATTTTCTCATTATTTTTTAATTGTACGCTATCTAAATATAAAATGCTACAAATATATTGTAGTAGCTAAAGCGTTTTTATGCACATGTTAACATTTTTATATTTTTCTTTATAAAAGATTTAATTCCTTTAACAAAACTTAACTTTATAATCATAGATATTTTTAGATAGGTAGTCTATCATTTTTATTATTAAATTAATAACAAAAGGGGAATATTTATATGAAAAAAAATTCTATTAAAACTGCCATACTTTTCTCTACCTTAGTATTTGGGACAGTTCAAGCAAATGCTTTAGTGCATCAAAATGAAACATTCTCTGTTGTGGCTCACGCTGATAGCGACACATCTACAACAAATATTAACCAAATTAAAGATCCAACTATAAAAAACATTCTACTTACATCTGTTAATAGCCAAGAAAACAAAGGATACCAAAAAGCTTCAGAAATAACTAATGATGACTTACAAAAGCTAACTAGCATTAACTATACTGGAAATGGATCCGATAAGGTTCTTTCATTAGATAATTTTAATATAGACAGTCTACCTAACATTAAATCAATCAATATCACAAATGTTGATATGAGCAGCATCAAAGATTTAAGTCCTTTTACTCAATGGAATAAACTATCAAGTATTTCATTAAGTGGAAACAATATTTCTAGTGAACAATTAAATGCATTAGGAAAATGGTCAGCAAATGATCTAACTAATTTGAATTTATCCAACAATAATATTTCAAAGCTTGCATTTATAAAGAATATTTCAATGCCAAACATTAAATCAATTGATATTAACCACAATCAAATTGCTGATTTCACACCAGTTGTATCTCAAGATTGGACTAAGCTAACTGATTTGAATGTTGGTTTTAACAACATTGAAGATATTTCTCCAATCGCAACAGTTAATTGGCCTAGTCTTCAAAACTTAAATGTCGAAAATAACAAAATTTCTGATATTTCAGTAATTTCCTCAGCAAATTGGCCAAACTTACAATATTTAGATGCTGACAACAATAACATCAGCAATATTAACGCGTTTGCCGATACTAATTGGACTAATTTACAAACAATTTCAGCTTCTGGAAACAAGATTCAAAATGTGAATGCATTGGGTGGTAAATCCTCCAAATTCAAGAATCTTGACGTTTTCAAAGTAAATAACAATGCCATTAACGACATTTCGTGGATGAGCGGATATAAGTTCAATTATCAGTCAACCGCAAATAATCAAAACGTTACTGATAATCAAGTAATCACAAAACCTGAAAACGGACAAAGTGTTTTAATTCCAGTGACAATTAAGGATGTCACATTAGGAAATGGTGTTGACTGGACATATGTTGCAAGTGACGATAATGCTGGAACTAATTTAGAAGCATCACCTATTTCTGACCCTACTAATGCCACTATTATTGGAAATGACGGACAACCATTTAAACTAGTACAATCTGATTCAAACAGATATTCCAATGGTATTAAGGGAATCAACCTAAAATATGATGGTTCAAACACTTCCACAGTTTCATTTAATTTTGCTTCTAACTTTGGTATTAATCAAAGCACATATTTCACCGGCCTATACACTTTAAAAGTCAACTGGGCAACTGCTAATACCCAAAGCAAAAACGTTAAAGTGACAGTAAAATATGTTGATCAAAATGGAAATACTATTAGCAAACCGGAAACTAAGACTGTAACATTTACTGAAACTGGTAAAAAAGTCGACGCTACTGGAGAACAAATTTGGAACAACGATTGGAAAGCCACAGGAGACACTAATTACTCATTTAGCAGCCCATCAGTTGATGGATATAAACTTGCTGATGAATCACAACAAACTATTAACGGAAATGTAAATAGTGATTCTGGTGATATCAACGAAACTGTTGTATACAAGTCTATCCAAAGTGAATCAAACTCTGACTCTAATTCACACTCTTCCGCTTCAAGCAGTTCTAGTGCTCAATCTTCTGCTTCCAGCTCTGTAGCTCAAAGTTCTAGTGCTCAATCTTCTGCTTCTAGCTCTGTAGCTCAAAGTTCTAGTGCTCAATCTTCTGCTTCTAGCTCTGAAAGCCAAAACTCTAGCGCTCAATCTTCTGCTTCTAGCTCTGTAGCTCAAAGTTCTAGTGCTCAATCTTCTGTTGCCGGCAGCCACAGCAACAATGCAGGTAATCCAACATCAAAGAAGAGTTCTACTAACACTACTCCAAACAGCAAATCATCATCAAATCATGGTAATAACGCTGGTAATCCAAACAGAACCGTTACCATCAAGCATGTAGATCCAGCTGTGCCGGGTAACAATAACAAGGCATCTCATCATGATGCTGAAGGTAAAAACAAGTTACCACAAACTGGTGACAAAACTGAACAAAATGTGCTAATCTCTCTTGGTGCAGTTGCAATCGCTACTGCATTAGGACTAGCTGCATTTGCTCTACGTCGTAAAAATAAATAACGATTAATCAAAAAGGCCCCCGAAATTAATTCGGGGGCCTTTTTTTTAGAATAGAGAATTTAAACGTTTTAAATCATTAATATTAAATTTACGATGCTTACCATCAACTAATTTATTACTCTTTTCGTCACGATTTACCAAACTATATTGAGACTGATCTTGAATAAATTCTTGAATAATTGCTTTTAACCATTTAGTACTCTTAGTTTGGGTAATGCGCATTTCGATTTCTTTTTGAATAACCTGAGTCGCAGCATTTAAATCACTTTGTGAACTAGTGATATCGTATGTATCATCACCGTAATCAAAATATTCGTTCATAAAATTGATGTATTGGGTTTCTAAACGTTTACTTGGCCACCATGCCATCAAGATTGGTCGACGATCATGTTTGGTGGATTTTTCCCACTTTTGACCGTTTCTTAGAATCATCTTTGGTCGATACCAAGTGTTAAACGTTAAATATCCACCTACAGTGGAGATGTTTTGTTTATCAATCTTGTAAAACGCATTTTTGGCAGCATAGTCGTTGTTAGGATTATACGCTGGCTTTACAATTCCTGAAGTTTCCGCCTTGGAATTAGAGATAGATAGAATCACTCCAATTCCGAATAAAGTCGCTACTACGACCGCGCATGTCGCAATCGACAGTAGTAATTTTTTACGTAAGAAACTCAGCTGTCATTTTTTCATTATAAGCACTCCCAGTTTCATATTATGATGTTAATTTTACCACAAAAGAGCTTTTTTCTTGCTTAATCCGCGGATAAATGAAATATTACTTAATATTGTTTTATTTTAGGAGATGTTTATATTGAAAGCAAAGATGTTGTTTAGAATCATCTTGTACATAATTGGACTGAACGTTTTAGCCCTTGGTACAACACTATTTGCTTGTGGAAAACTCGGGGTTAGTTCGTTAGTATCTGTACCACAAACTTTATCATTTATTTTAAATACTACTTTGGGTCATGCCACTACGATGTTATTTATTGTTTTGGTGGTCATCCAATTAATTATCATTAGAAAATTTGAATTAAAAATAGTTTTACAATTGGTCCTAGCATTTGTTTTTGGTTGGCTGGTTGATTTTTATGGATTAACCGTTGGATTGAAACGGATTCCATTACACGGATATGCTGAAAGAATCCCAGTCACTTTATTAGCTATTCTATGTACAGCATTAGGTATATTTATGATGGTAAAAGCATCTTTCGTCCTAATTCCAGCTGATGGATTTGTTAATGTCATCAGTGATAAATTTAATAAACCATTTGGCCAAATGAAGTTTTGTTTCGATGCATCAATGATCGTCATCACAATTCTTTTAGGATTAGTATTCCTACATCACATTACTTCAATTGGTATCGGAACTGTATTAGCAGTCCTTTTCGTTGGTCAATTGATTAACCTATTTAATTACATTGTGGATAAGACTAAAAAAGCTTAGAGCGTAGGGAACTGAAGTTATAATATTGAACAGATAAATAAAAGCACTTTCGATAAAATGATTATTTTAATTTGATAAAATAACATAATTCGGAGGTGTTTTTTGTATGGCTAATAATAGATATTCATATGAA
>NZ_JAPDKO010000001.1:0-162220 GCF_030398685.1 Apilactobacillus sp. EABW-1NA | reverse complement strand
TGGATTGATTATTACAATAATCATCGTATTAAAACAAAACTAGGCGGAAAGTCACCGGTTCAATACCGGAAACTTTCCGCCTAGGAAAAACAATATAATAATGTACAACTTTTGGGGTGCACATCATGGGCGTCTTTTTTGTGGATGTGTTGGTTATTGATTTTTATTTTGACTGCGAGCAATTTCTTCTCGTTTGCGTTGGTTTTCTGCTTTTAGTAGTTCCGTTCTTTGTCGCATTTCTTCGTTTTCAGCTTTAAGTTGTTGAGTCATTTGCCGAAATCTTTCAGTGCTTCTTTTTGTTTCTTCATTTGCTCTTCTTCGTTCATCACGATCGAAGAACAAACTGATTAACCAAACGATGAATAGACAACCATAGACAATCACGTAACCAAATCCGAGGAAAATCCCCATTGCTAGCAAAGCGACAATTATATAACCCATAACCAAAACTCCTTAATATGTATTGTTAGTAAGTAATTATACACTTAGTACAATTACTTACTAATTTTTTTACTTGTGACGAGGGTATTGGTGTTCAATTTCGTAAACAACTTCTGGATCGTCACCAGTACGGAAGTCTTGATTTAAGTCGTCAATTAGCTTCATTTCGTGGTCTGATAATTCAAAATCATACAAATCAGCATTTTCGGCAACTCTTTGTGGAGTGCTGGACTTAGGAATGATTGTGACACCGTTTTGTAAGTGCCATCTTAAGATGATTTGTGCACTGGACTTACCATGAGCCTTAGCAATTTCTTGGATGGTGTCATCGTTTAGAGTAGCACCACGACCCATTGGACTCCATGCTTGGGTTATGATTCCTTCGTCTTCATTGGCCTTTAGCATTGATTTTTGGCTTAGGTAAGGGTGCACTTCGATTTGGTTTACGACTGGCATTTCGTTAGCCTTAGTCTTTAGTAAATCCAAATGAGTTTGGTGGTAGTTACTTACCCCAATTGACTTGACCTTACCGGCTTTCTTGGCGTCTTCAAAAGCTCGCCAAGTTTCAAAGAAGTGTGAACGAACTGGCCAGTGAACTAGTAATAAGTCGATGTAGTCAGTTTGTAGTTTGGCAAGTGATTCATCAATCGCGTCTAAAGTTGATTGGTAACCTTGCTTTGGTTCTGGGATTTTAGTGGTAATAAATATTTCATTTCTGTTAATTTGTAGCTTTTTAATTGAATTACCTAGTAGTTCTTCATTATTATAGAATTGTGCAGTATCGAATAATCGATATCCAGCTTCATATGCGGACTTAATTGCTGCATCCATGCTATCTTGATCAGCTAGTTTGTAGGTTCCAAAGCCTTCTACAGGCATTTGGTTTCCATCTCTTAGCTTGACGGTATCTTTAATTGAGTTAGGCATAATAACGGCCTCCTTTGATTATTTAAGTACCACAATTAATGATAGTCCATAAAAACCAGATAAATCAAATTTTTTACATGTTAGGGGTGTCTTTTTGCAATCACGAATTGACAGTCAAAGGGGACTGACTACCAAACAAGCCAAACGTCTATATGATCAAGGCTTGCATAACACCAAACGGAAGGGTTTTACCAAGACCATTCCACAAATTTTACAGGGAAATGCATTCACATTATTTAACTTTATCAATATCGTTTTGGCAGCAATGGTTTTTTACACTGGCGACTACAAAAACCTATTGTTCTTAGTGATTGCGGTTTCTAACACCATTATCGGAAGTATCCAAGAAATCAGATCCAAACGCCAATTAGATAAGATGGCCATCTTGTCTCAAGGTTTGATTAGAGTCGTGCGCGACGGCCAAATCAAAGAAGTCGAAGATGACCATATCGTCTTAGGGGACGTCTTGTTAATCGGACACGGGGACCAAATTCCAATCGATGGAAAGGTCTTAACCTCAGACTCCCTTCAAGTTGACGAATCACAAATCACCGGTGAAACCAACTCAATTGAAAAGAATCATGGTGACGCCGTTACTTCTGGTAGTGTCGTTTTAAGCGGGAGTGCCAGAATTGTGGCGACCGAAGTCGGTGAGGATACATTCGTTAATAGAATGGAATTTGAAGTTAGTCGTACCAAGAAGGATTCCGACAGCAGGATGTTAAAGACCATCAACAAGATTATTAAGTGGCTAACATTTGTGATTGTGCCACTGGGTGCTTTGTTGTTGTACACCAAGATTATGCGTGGGGATGACATCGACCAAGCGATGCTGGGAACTGTTGCTGCGATGATTGGAATGATTCCAGAAGGACTGGTTCTATTGTCATCAGTTACACTGGCGGTTTCGGCTGCCAAGTTGGCGCGCCACAAGGTCTTAGTGCGTGAACTACCAGCGATTGAAACGTTGGCGCGTGTTGACACCATCTGTTTGGATAAGACTGGGACGATTACATCTGGCAAACTCAAGTTTGAGGATGTACTACCTTTTAACAATCATTCCAGGGATGAATTAAAACACGTCTTAGGTAGCTTGGTATATGCGTTTGAAGACGATAACGAAACATCTTCAGCTATCAAGCAAGCAATCGCAAATCCTAACGTGAATGTCGTAAAGAGTTTTCCATTTTCTTCCGACAAGAAGTGGAGTGGGGTCGATACCGATGAAGGTAACTTCATCATGGGTGCACCTCAGTTCATTATCGAAAACATGAGTAAAGAAGTTTCAGACACCATTAGCGACTATGCTAACCAAGGATACCGTGTCTTGGCATTGCTACAAAGTCACAAGGATTTAACCGAAGATTTAGACGATGCAGAATTACTAGGGTTAATTCTAATCAGTGATGAAATCAGATCGGACGCGAAGAGCACTCTTCAATACTTCGTTGAACAGGGAGTTAGTCTAAAGGTGATTTCAGGTGATGATCCTAAGACCGTTAGTGCGATTGCTAAACGAGTGGGGCTAAAGGACAGCGACAAGATTGTCGACATGACTGAAGTTCCGTTTGACGCTGATTACCAAGAATTGGTAAAGGATAACGCGGTCTTTGGCCGTGTGACCCCACAACAAAAGAAGCGCTTAATCCGTTCATATCAATTAAACGGTAATACCGTCGCCATGACTGGAGACGGGGTTAACGATATGTTGGCGATGAAACAAGCCAACTGTGGAATTGCGATGGCTTCCGGTAGTGAAAGCACCAAGGGAATTGCCGACTTCGTTTTGATTAACTCGAACTTCTCAGCAATGATCGATGTCCTAGCCGAAGGACGCCGTGTTATCAATAACATCGGAAGTGTGGCCTCGCTATACTTGATTAAGACGATGTTCTCATTGTCATTAACCATCTTGTTTATGTTTAGCATTCACAGCTACCCATTCCAACCAATCCAATTGACACCAATCAACACCTTTATGGTTGGACTACCATCCTTCCTATTGGCGTTGGCACCTAACTATCAAAGAGTTACCAACCAGTTTAGTACCAAGATATATAACATTGCGTTGCCAGCAGCGATGACGATTGTCGGCTACGTCGTGTTGATTATCTACATTGGAAAGGCATTCCACTTTGGTTTCGTTCAAAGAGCGACAATCAGTGTCTTGGTTACCGGATTCATCTACTGGATTGCCTTGTTTAAGGCATCACGTCCACTTAATAAGGTGAAGTTATCCATCATTGTGCCATCAATCGTGATATTTGCGGCCATCTTCTTATTCTTCCCATCGTTATTTTCACTGGTGGATGTATTTACGATGCCAATCTTCATTCCAGCTGCACTTGTCGTTGTGACTGCAGTACCAGTATTTATCGTGATGTCATCAGTCGTTCGTCGCATCTTGATTAAGATTAACCCAGAAAAATTTGACGACTCCATTTAAGCTAGTATATAAAACTACTTGATGTGGTATAATAATGACATTGAGGTGATCTAATGAACAGCAAATATACCAAGTGGCAGGACCAAATGAAAGAAGTTACTTTGCCAAAATGGGAAGAACTTCCTAAGTTTGATTTATACATGGATCAGCTAGTGGCCGTTGTCAACGAGGCGATTGGACCACTAGGGATGGATACTGTAACTAAGTCCATGGTCAATAATTACGTAAAAAACAAGGCGACATTTGCGCCGGTTAAAAAGAAATATCAAACTGTCCACGTGGCAGACATTATAATTATCAGTCTATTGAAACCAGTCTTTTCAATTAAGGACATCAGACGTGGAATTGACGAAATTACTAAGCAACAATTTCCTAAACAAGCCTATGATGAATTCATTGAAATGTTGGTTCAAAAGCTACACCATATCGCAGACGGCAAGTCAGTCGCTAACAATGATTCAGAAATTGAACAACTATTAAGTTCAATTGCGGATACAATTGTTAACCGTTTGATTGCTAATGAAATCTTTGAAGATATGATTTATGAATAATAAAAAAGGCATCCTACGTTTGTAGGATGCTTTTTGTTTAGATTTTATTGTAAGTATCCGTAGTTGAAGTGCGGAAATTTCTTATGAGCATATTTCTTTGCTAATTTATCTGTTCTGAAGTAATGGTATGATTGTCTAGGTCCACCAGCGGCAGAGGTCAGAACTACATTGTGATTAAATTTATGAACATTTAAAAATCCAGGTGCACTATCACCATCCATGTTAAGAGTAACCATTTTTAACCATTTGTAATGTAAGGCATGTGTATATGTTCCTACATAGTAATTTGAATATCTTGCGCCATCATTTGCATCAAGAGCAGCTTTGATTTGTTTCTTAGTTAAAGGCTTATGCAGTGTGCTTTTAACTGTATATGTGCCACCATAATCAGAGATGGTTGATTTAATAGAATGTTTAGTGATGACTAGCTTAGATTTAAATTTACCATAAAAGTTCGTTCTAGAATACCAAGTACCACGCATGTTTTTTGGGATTGTAAGAATGATCTTTTCTTTATTTCGAGCTTTCGCATTAGCGCTAGTTGAATTGCTAAAGTTAAATGCGGTGAATGCCAGAACTGCAACTAATGATACTAAAACGTATTTAAATTTTTTCATATCAATTCTCCTTTAGAATACTTCATAGGTGAAATAGTAACCATTGCTACTATTGAAATCTTTGTGATATTTAAATCCTTTGAATTTCTTACCTTGAATTTGTTTAGCTAATTTTTTTGTTTTTGTGAAATGCAATGGTCCTAAAAATGGATCATGTTCTGATCTAACCTTTTGAATGTATGAAAGAACTGTGTGACCATTCACTTTAGATACATTTACCATTCCCATATGTTGCCCGCTTTGATAGAGCCTTTGAATTATGTATAGCCATTTATGACCATCTTTTTTGATATAGTGTCCATGAACTGAATCAATAGCGGAGGTGTATTTTTTAAATCTCTTTTCAGAATTACCGTAGTTTGAAACGTAACCCAACTGCTTATTAGTAAGTGGCTTCCTTAATTTGAAAATCAAATGTTTGTTATATTTTTCACCATGGTTTAATTCCTCAAAACCATCTTTAGTGATAAAGATTCTAGATAAACCGTACTTCTTGGTATATGCATACCAAGTACCGCGCATAGATTTAGGAAAGGCTGTTACGTACTTTGTCTTGGCACTGGCAGTGTGATTTTGGTTTGCACCATAGATTGCGAATGTCATGACTGCTAATGTAGCAATCAAGGCTAAGCGTATTTTTTTCATATTATCCCCCCAGATAAAATATAAATTAATAATAAAATAATTATGATTTAATTATACATAAAGATTTATAAAAAACGTTTTTGAAGAAAAATATTCTTAAATAATATAAAATGAACTATAAATAAACAGTGGGGTAAATAGAATGATGAAAATTAATCATTTAAAGCAATATGTAAGTGAACAACTAGTCAACGACACTACCGGACACGACTACACCCACATTCAACGAGTGGTTGCATTGGCCAAGACAATTTGTGAAAAAACAGAAAACGCTGATTTATTAATTGTCTTAACTGCTGCATACTTACACGACGTGATTGACGACAAGTTAGTCGACGATACATATGACAAACAAAAAGAGGTGCAATCCAAGTTAGTACAACTGGATTACACCTCAGCACAAATTGATGAAGTGATGGATATTATCACGCACATGTCTTACAGTGCGAACCTAAAACATCACTATGAATTATCGATTAATGGGCAAATCGTCCAAGACGCCGATCGACTAGATGCGATTGGCGCAATTGGCGTTGCCAGGGCTATGTACTTCGGAGGTCATTTTGGTGATACCATCTATGACCCCGAACAAATGCCTCGCAATGATATGGACAAAAGTCAATATCGTGAGCATACAACGGTCATTAATCATTTTTATGAAAAGTTATTCAAATTACCTGATTTAATGAATACGCCGGCTGCCAAAGAAATGGCGGACAGACGTAATCAATATATGCACGATTTTGTGAGGGAATTTAAGGATGAATGGCAAGGCATTCACTAATTAGATACGTAATTACTTTACGATATCAACGAAGTGACCGTGAACTAAGTTAACTAAGTCAGTTGCATCTAGTTCAACGGAGCGACCAACTTGTCCGGATGATACCAGAATTTGCCCTTGGCGCTTAGCTTCGTTATCAATGTAGATAGGGTAGTGGAACTTTTCATAGATTCCAACAGGTGTGTTTGCACCATGGACATACCCAGTGGTCTTCAATAGGTCCTTTAGTGGAACCATGTTGACCTTCTTATTGCCAGATTCTTTGGCAAGTCTCTTTTCGTCTAAATGTTGATCCAAGGGCACCACGCCAACAACTGGACCAGTTTCTTTACCTTCAAGCACTAATGTCTTGTAGATACGATGTTGATCCATGTCTTCTTCGACTTCTAGTTGAGCGACGTTATTTTCGTCGTGTGTTGCGAATTGGTGTTGGATATAAGAAATGTTATTTTTATCAAGAATTTGTTCGACTAATGTCTTATGAACTTTATTTTTCTTCTTTTTTCCCATTTCAAAATCACCTCGGTAATCATTTTAGCATAGAATTGACAACCGATTAACGTTAATGTATTATATACCGAAAATGATATATATCTAAAAAGGTATATTATGAAATGGGGAATATGATATGAATTGGTTATTAATTTTAATTACGTTTTTAGGGGTGAATCTAGATTTCTTTTTCATCCTCCTTCTATTGTTGAAAAAGCATAAACTAGGTTCAGTTATGATGGGGTATTTAATTGGACTATGGGTACTACTAATCATAAGTTTCAGTGTTGGTCAAATCCTAGACCGTTTTCTACCGGAATGGGTATTAGGTTTGCTGGGAATTCTACCTATCTACATGGCGTTGAAGGATGAAGACGAAGATGCAAAAGATGTGAACCACAAGTCACCAGTCGTGATTACATTAGTTACATACCTATCAGTATGTGCGGGATGCAACCTGGCATTATTCTTACCGGTATTATCCACTATTAGTGCGATTCAAATTATGGAAGTGATTGCAGTCCTAACTGCTTTATCAATTCTAGTGATTTTGATTATCAAATGGATAGGTAACATTAAACCAGTCAATGATTTGATGGAAAGATACGGCGAGATTTTGACAAAGGTTGTCTACATCGGTGTCGGAATCTATGTATTGTTTGATAGTGGTTTAATTGCCCACGTAATTTCTTGGGTCTAGGGGATGTTTAAATGCAGGATAAAATGAAAATCATTGAGGAAGTCGCAGCCATCTACAAGGTGTTGAGTAATGAGCGCAGAATTTTAATCATTACTTCCTTGATGGATGCGGACAAATCATTAAGTGTTAATCAGATTTGCGAAGAGACTAAACTCGATCAACCGGTGGTTTCAAAACAACTTGGTATCCTATATAAGTATCAAATTGTTTGTAAGGAAAAAGTTGGGACCAGCGTGTTATACGGTGTCGACGATCCGCACGTCGTAGAGATGATTTCGGACATGATTCAACACGTTAAACATGAGATGGTGGGTAAACCACATCCAAAGAATTTATTTTAATTTTGCAAAGTTAACGTGATAAATCTGTTATACTGATTTTTAGAAAATTAATCGCAAGGAGTAGAAAATGGCTGATTTAGTTTACAGGAGAGTGTCATCCGACTTAAAGCAAAAGATAGTCGATAACAAATTTCCTAACAAGCGCTTGCCCGACGAGCGAACATTAAGTGAGACATACCACGTAAGCCGCAGTTCAGTGAAACGGGCGTTGAAAGTGTTAGCTGATGACGGCATTATTTTCAAAAAACGTGGTTCAGGGACTTTTATTAATCCACTATTTATGAAGAATAAGACTATTTTTCATTATGAAGGTTCTAACCTAGGGATTACTGACAGTATGAAGAGTCAGGGAAAAGTTCCCAAGATTAAGCTATTGAGTTTCAAGGTTGTGCCTGCCAGCAAAGAAATTCAACAAGACTTATTCTTAGCCGACGGAGATTTCGTGTACGAAATTCAACGACTTCGTTTGTTTGATGACAAACCGTTCATGATAGAAACAGGATACATTCCAATTAAGATTGCTCCTGAACTAACACAAGAGATTGTTGAAAAGTCCATCTTTAACTATGTTGAAGACACGATCAACAAGAGTGTCACACGTTCATTCTTATCAATCTTGGCTAGTCCATCGAATGAACAAGATCAAGAACTACTTAATCTAAAACCAACCGAACCAGTTGGTGTCATGGAAGGGATTTTCTTCCTAGATGACGGGACTCCATTTGAGGTCTCAAACATGCGTCTGCACTATCAATATTTGCGTTACAATACTTTCGTTATGGTGTAGAAATTTAATACAAAAAAGTTATGAAAATCATTGGACTATTATCAAAAAATCGTTCATAATAATGACGATGTAATAATGGTTTAATTGCAATGAAGAAATTGGACCGTATCAATTTGCAAAAAGGTTGACTTTTTGTGAAAAGTCTTTATTATATTCATTGTAATTAAAATTATCGGGCGTAGTCTGATGATTTTTCCATTATTAATTTCAATAGTTTTTATTTTAAAAGGAGTGTTAATTAATGGCTCAAGATTTCGATTCCAAGCAATACTTGGAAGAATTAGATAAATACTGGCGTACTGCTAACTACTTATCAGTAGGTCAACTATATCTAAAAGATAACCCATTATTAAAGAGAGAATTAACATCAAGTGATGTTAAAGTTAAGCCTATCGGTCACTGGGGTACTATCGTATCTCAAAACTTTATTTACGCACATTTAAACCGTGTTATTAACAAGTATGACCTAAACATGTTCTACATTGAAGGTTCAGGTCACGGTGGCCAAGTTATGGTATCTAACTCATACATTGATGGTAGTTACTCAGACATTTACCCAAACATCTCACAAGATGAAAAGGGTATGGCTAAATTATTCAAACAATTCTCATTCCCTGGTGGAGTTGCATCACATGCTGCCCCTGAAACTCCAGGTTCAATTCATGAAGGTGGAGAATTAGGTTACTCACTAGCCCACGGTGTTGGTGCTATCTTTGATAACCCTGATGTAATTGCCGCTGTTGAAATTGGTGATGGTGAATTAGAAACTGGTCCTCTAGCTGCAAGTTGGTTCTCAGACAAGTTTATCAACCCAGTTAAAGATGGTGCCGTTCTACCAATCATTAACTTAAACGGTTTCAAGATTTCTAACCCAACTATCATGGCTCGTATGTCAGACCAAGAAATTACTGACTACTTCAAGGGTATGGGCTGGAAAGCTTACTTCGTTGAAAACGAACAAGACTTCGATGATCACATGGCTTACCACGAAAAGATGGCTAAGGTTATGGACGAAGCTGTTCAAGAAATTAAAGACGTACAAAAGAATGCACGTGAAAACGAAACTGCTGACACTGCTAAAGAACCAGTATGGCCAGTTATCGTTGTTAGAACTCCAAAGGGTTGGACTGGTCCTAAGTTTGACTTAGACGGTAACCCAATTGAAAACTCATTCCGTGCTCACCAAATCCCAGTTGATGTTTCATCAGACAAGATGGAACACGCTGACTTAATCGTTAACTGGTTGAAGTCATACAAACCAGAAGAACTATTTAACGATGATGGTACTATCAAGGATGACATTAAGGCTCTAGCACCTAAGGGTGACAGAAGAATGTCAGTTAACCCTATTACTAACGGTGGTATCGATCCTAAGCCACTTATCTTACCAGACGTTAAAGAATTTGCTGTTGACGTTAAGACTCCAGGTGAAACTGTAGCCCAAGATATGGCTGTATGGAGTAACTGGTTAGGTGCCGTTATGAAGGCTAACCCAGATAACTTCCGTGCATTTGGTCCTGATGAATCAATGTCAAACCGTCTATTCGGTGTGTTTGCTGAAACTAACCGTCAATGGATGGAAGACATCATGGAACCAAATGACCAATACGTAGCACCAGAAGGTCGTTTAATCGATTCACAACTTTCAGAACACCAAGCTGAAGGTTGGCTAGAAGGTTACGTATTAACTGGTCGTCATGGTTTCTTCGCAACTTACGAATCATTCGGTCGTGTTGTTGACTCAATGTTAACTCAACACTTCAAGTGGTTACGTAAAGCTGCTGACCAACCATGGAGAAAGAAGTACCCATCATTGAACTTTGTTGATACTTCAACTGTATTCCAACAAGATCACAATGGTTACACTCACCAAGATCCAGGTATGTTAACTCACTTAGCTGAAAAGAAACCAGAATTCATTCGTGAATACTTACCAGCTGATGCTAACACATTATTAGCTGTTGGTAACGTTGCTTTCGCCAGCCAAGAAAAGATTAACTTAATCATTACTTCAAAACACCCACGTCCACAATGGTTCTCAATTGAAGAAGCTACTAACCTTGTAAACAATGGTTTAGGTTACATCGACTGGGCTTCAACTGACCAAGGTCAAGAACCTGACGTAGTTATTGCTGCTGCTGGTACTGAACCAACTTGGGAATCACTAGCTGCTATCTCATTACTACACGACGAATTCCCAGAAATGAAGATCAGATTCATCAACGTTGTTGACTTCTTGAAACTACGTTCACCTAAGGTTGACCCTCGTGGTTTAACTGATGAAGAATTTGACCGTCTATTCACTACTGACAAGCCAGTTGTATTCGCATTCCACGGATTCGAAGGTCTTGTTAAGGATGTATTCTTCGATCGTCACAACCACAACGTTCACGTTCACGGTTACCGTGAAAACGGTGATATCACTACACCATTCGACATGCGTGTATTGAACCAACTAGATCGTTACGACCTAGCTAAGGAAGTTGTAAACGACATTCCAGAATACTCTGTTAAGGGTGCATCATTCGTACAACGTATGAACGACATGGTTGACAAGCACAACGCTTACATCCGTGAAGTTGGTACTGACTTACCAGAAGTTAACGAATGGCAATGGAAACCATTAAAGTAATTAGATAATTTATCTGATTTACTTATGGTCAAACCATAAAGAAAAGAACCGTATCTTTTGATACGGTTCTTTTTGCTTACATAAATTTTCTAAACGAATCGGGAAGTGGCGACTCAATCTCGATTTGATCCATATAATAAGGTCTAATTAGCGTTAACTTCCAGGAATGAAGTAGCATATCATCATTGTCTGAATTAGGGTTATACAAAGGGTCGCCCACAATTGGGTGACCAATGGATGCTAAATGGACCCTAAGTTGATGGGTGCGCCCAGTATGCAGCGATAATTCGACCAAAGATTGGTTGTCAGTGGTAGATTGCACCATGTAGTCGGTTTTTGCCTGAAGCGGTTTGATACCATCAATTTTTCGTTTGCGTTTATCATCTGGGTCAAAACCAATTGGTTTATCAATTGTTCCAGTGGGTGGAGTGATGATGCCATCTGTCCATGCCAGGTAGTTTCGATGGATAATCTTATCCTTGATTAGACGAACCAGAATTGGGACAACCGCAGGATTCTTACCGACGATGATTGCGCCTGATGTGAATTGATCCAAACGGTGAATCATAAACGCGTGTTGGTTGGTTTCATTAAGGTAGGCCTCACAGAAGTTCAATAGTGTGTTGGTTTCACCGGGTTGATTAGGGTGGGTCTTGAACCCACGTGGTTTATTGATCACCAATAAATCTGCATCTTCGTATAAAATGTCTAGTTTGATTGAATCGTCAGGGATTAGGTTTTGTACCGGTAGTGAAAAATCATCCTCAATAAATGTGAGGTGAATTTTATCGCCGTTTTTAATCGCGAAATTCATGGGTAGATACTTGTTGTTGACCAAGACACGTTCATTGGTCCTCAAAGAGAAGATGAGGTGCTTAGGGATTAATAATTGCTTCTGTAGGTATTCTCGCAAAGATATTTCCTCTTTACTGCTTGAAACGGTTAGTTTATATTCCCATTTTTGCATTTTTTCACCTCTTTTAGTCAAATGTGTTACTATATTTAGTCGAGTTGTGATAAGGTGTAAATAGTAATTTTAAACCGGAGGGCATTATGGATAAAAAGATTATCAGCCTTTGGAGTCTCTTATCACTAGTAATGTTTATTATATGTGATTTTTTAATGGGTGAAAATGCCCAAGAGCTAATCAAGACAATTATCGTTGCCACAGTATTATATCTACTTCTAATTATAGGTGGTTTACTTAAGTGGCGTCTAGCTTACCACTTCCTATTATTCGTTGTGGGTATCTATACTTTAGCAATGATTAGAATTGTATTTATTTTTGCGACCCAAAGCCATAGTGGTGTTTCAGTACTGGCAGTTGTATTTGCGGTACTAGGAATTATTGTGAACTTATTGTGGTATCGAATCGCCGCAAAACAAATTAAAAGCGACTACGTAAGAATCGTGAAAAAGAATGTAAAAAAATAAGATAGGTGTTTTAATAATATGGAAATGGATGCACAAAAATTTATTGATGATGTAACTGCTGAAAACTTTGAAACATACTCAGCTGAAGTATCTTTAGCAGATTTGAAGAAGGATACTGCAAAGGCATTTCAACCATTGATGGAATTCATGGAAGAACAAGTAAACAGCGGCCGTTTGGCTTCTGCATTACTACAAGTGAAGGGCGAAGACATTAGTTTTTACCTACAAAACAACATCGTGAACTTACCATTTAGATACATCAAGAATATCTCAAAGATGATGAGTGATGAAACTAACTGCCCACTAAACGTCTACATGTTCGTAGAATCACCTGATGTGAACCGTTCAAAGATGCGTATTGATGAATTATCATCACAAGACGACTTTGCGGTTAACGCAGATTTAAGCGCTAAATTGGGTGCATGGGCTAACGACCAACTTGCTGCAATCGAAGAAAATCAAAAGATTGAACAAGAAGATGCCGAAAAGACAGATAAGAAAAAGTCAGCTGCTAAGAAGAAAACTACTAAAAAGACTACCAAGAAAAAATAGTCTAAATTAATCTTATGTGTTATACTACTTGTTGCGATGAGTCGAGGAGATCGCGCAACTACGGTTGTATTCACAAGATGTGATTAAGCGATATTTTCGAAGGGGACACATTATGCGGACGTAATTCGCGTGTCTGATATGTTGGTGATGTGAACACCACTTATCCGTCTACTTAGTAGATGCCAAAAAGAGCGTAACTTCATTTGAAGTTACGCTCTTTTTTTATTTAACTAAGTATAGTTCATCTTCAATTAAATCAAATGGTTTGTGGTGACGGTTTAAGTTTTTAACGTCATCGTTTTCGATGAATTCAGCGCTGTCCCAGAATTGTTTAGAATCTGTGGCACCATATTTTTCACCAATGGCGATTAGTGGAATATCCTTACCTGATTCACGGATGGCTGATAGTAACTTCCAGTCGATATCGACACCATCAGGTGACCAGCACATGATGATGTAGTCGATGTCGTTCTTGTACTTATTGAAGGCATCGATTGCGTCTAAGGATTCAACATCGGTAACTAGGTGCTTACCGGTTTCATTTTCCTTTTTCCATGCCAGGTTGTCGGTACAAATAACATCAGCGCCGTTTTCACGTAATCCCTTTGAGATGTATCCATTTCCGGCCATTACTTCCAATGCCTTTTTACCCTTTAAGAACTTGGCGATGTCATTGGTGAATGGGGCAGAGATGTATGCCCACATACCGTATTGTTCTTCTAGGTAGTCGCGGAATTCACGCAGGTCTTGATCTAGTTTAGGTAATTGATCGACGAATTGGTTCCAGACGGCATCTCCCTTAGGATCGCCCATTGGGTATTTTTCGTTCACGTAGGAGAAGATGGTGTCTTGGATGTCGTCTGGTAATAATAATACCGGTAAGTCCTGTGGCAATTGGTTTTGTTGCAATAAACGGTCCGCTTCTAAAACGTTATTGATTAAATATTTAATATCAGAAAAATCACTGAATAGGTCATAGTACTTCTTCATTCTTTCGATGTATGAAGGTTTACGGGTGATTTTTTTATTTTTCTTCATTTTCTTGAGTAGTTTCTTTTTATCCATTGTCTAACTCCCTTGAGATGGTTAATTATTATTTTATGGGAAAACCGATATGAATGCAAAAAGCGGGTATTATGTTATATCATGTAACATAATACGCCGTTATTTTGGATTTGAATTCAAATTAAAGACAATTAACCCTGTACTTATTTAATTTTAATGCTATAATATGTTACATGATATAACATTATAAGGAAATGAAGGTAGATATTGATGGATTTAGCAAGTACTGGATTTGTTTTTATTTCAAGTATTTTAGTTCTGTTTATGACACCGGGTCTAGCATTCTTCTATGGGGGCCTAGTTTCAAAGAAAAACGTTGTTAACACTACCATGTCAGTATTCATTATGACAGGTTTAGCGGTTATTCTTTGGGTTGTATTTGGTTACAGTCTTTCATTCTCAGGTGATATAGGTGGATTTATTGGAAACCTAGCCCATCCATTTATGAATGGAATTGATCTTACATCACTAACACCAACTAAGATTCCAGTAAGCATTTACTCAATCTTTGAAATGATGTTTGCGGTTATCACTCCAGCGCTATTCGTTGGTGCGATTGTTGGTCGTATTCGTTTCAAGTTCTTATTATGGTTTGTAATCCTATGGTCAATTATCATTTACTACCCAATGGTACACATGGTATGGTCACCAACTGGATTCTTAGCAAAGCTAGGTACTTTAGACTTTGCTGGTGGAACTGTCGTACATATTAATGCAGGGGTTACTGCGTTGGTATTATCAATTTACCTAGGTAAGCGTCTAAACTTCGGTAAAGAAACTAAGCACTACAACCTTTCATGGGTATTGCTAGGTACTACCATTCTTTGGATTGGTTGGTATGGTTTCAACGCTGGATCAGCTCTAGGTGTCAACAATGTCGCAATGCAAGCTACCATGACATCAACTGTTGCTGCCGCAACTTCAATGATGGTATGGATGCTATTAGACATGCACTTTGTTGGAAAGCCACAATTAGGTGGTATCTGTACTGGTACACTTTGTGGACTTGTTGGTATCACTCCAGCAGCTGGTTTCGTAACTATCGCCGGTGCTTTTGCAATCGGAATTGTTGCTACTCTAGTAAGTTACTTCTACGTAAACGTGCTAAAGGCTAAAGTAGGTGCCGATGACACACTTGATGCATTCGGTTGTCACGGTGTTTCAGGAATGGTCGGAAGTATCATGACTGGTTTATTTGCTACTAAGGCGGTAAACAGCTCAGTTGTAGACAACGGTCTATTCTACGGTGGTGGTTTCAAGTTATTCCTAACTCAAATTATCGCTACTTTAGTAACAATCATCTTCGTTGCAGTGGCTTGCGCAATTATTATTTCACTACTAAAACTAGTAATGCCAATGCGTGTAACTGAAGAAGAAGAAAGAGCCGGACTAGATATCGTAGAACACGGTGAAGCTGCCGATTACATGGTTTCATACGGTGAAACTGGTAAGGATCATAGCAAGGATATCGAAGTTAACGCCGACGAGTTTAAGGGGCAAATTAACCACTTAGACAATCCAAATCTACCAAAAGATTAAAAATATTAATTACGAAAAAAACTCCAGAAAATATTCTGGGGTTTTTTACATTTTATAATCATCAAAATTTAAATTAAGTTCTTCTTGGTATGCTTCTGGTTGTTCACCGTCTTCTAAGTATTGACGGTCCTTGCCATGAAGATAACCATTGATAAGTTGATATACTTCGTATCGATCTTGTTGATCCAAAGTGTGGTTACCAAAGGTTAGTTCATTTTTTTCCATCAAGACGCTACCTAGATTAAAATGTTCAACAGAAGTTCTTCCTGTCAAATAATCCATGCTGACGTTGAAGTACAATGCCAGTTTTTTGATTTCGACATAGGAAGGTGAACGAATCCCGCGTTCCCAATTACCAATTTGTGAAGGGGTATTTTTGTGTTCATCTTCTGGAAATCTTTCGTTTAGATTGTTTGCAAGTTGGTTCATACTGATATGTTGCCCTTTACGAAGAGCTCTTAATCGAATCGGAAACATTTACAACACCTCTACGCATATTATAACCGAAAAAGCGTCAAATTGGCGGGTAGTTGCTTTTTATTTATTGAAACTCTATACTCGAATTATTAAATACCGAAATGGAGAGCACTATCTTGAAAAAGAAAACCAAAATTTTATTAGCGACCGTGATTACTTTAATCGTATTAACGGTCGTTGGTTTTGTGAGTGCGGGGATGTACTTCTACAACGTTGCCGTGGTTCCTTCACACAAGACCTTTTTAAGTAACGATAAAATTAAGAAGAATTCACCACTATATGCGGGTACCAAGTGGTACTACAACGTCAAAAAGATTCACTGGACCCAAAAGTCTGCGACCGGTAACTTAAAGCTGGTAGCTAACTACATTCCAGCCGATAAGAAGACCAACAAGACCGTAGTCATTGCTCACGGTTACATGGGAAGTAAGGAAAAGATGGCTCCTTATGCCTACATCTTCCATCAAATGGGTTACAACGTTTTAACTCCCGATGATAGAGGCCAAGGCCAAAGTGAGGGTAACTACGTTGGTTACGGTTGGCCTGATCGTTTAGATTACATTAAATGGATGAAAAAAGTCATCAAGTACCAAGGGCCAAAGACCGAGATTGTGATGTTTGGTGTCAGCATGGGGGGAGCTACTACCATGATGGTATCAGGTGAAAAAGACGTTCCACACCAAGTTAAGGCATTTATTGAAGACTGTGGTTACACCAGTGTTTCTGATGAAATTAATTATGAAGCCGGTCAACTTTACCACATGCCAGCATTTCCACGTTGGCCATTGGTTCCAATTCTAAGTGGAATTACCCACGTTAGAGCCGGATACAGCATGTACGAAGCTTCGTCACTAAATCAAGTGAAGAAGAACCATCGTCCAATGTTATTCATCCACGGAGCTGACGATAAGTTTGTACCAACTCGCATGGTTTACCCACTATACAAGGCTAGCAAGGGTCCCAAACAATTACTAGTTGTTAAAAATGCAGCCCATGCAGCTTCATATGAAACCAATCCAAAGTTGTATGTTGATACAATTAAGGGATTTTTGAACAAATATTTTAAATAATATTAAGGGCGTTAGATGTTGAATCTAGCGTCTTTTTCGTAATTTTAAAAACTTTCAGTGTATCAAATAGGGGGTTAAATGTTATTATAGATAGTGTGTAATAACACCATCAAACAATACGTTTAATATTCGTTAAAAAAATAACTAAAAAAATCAGAAAGGAGGACGCTTTTTGATTGAACTAGCCGCATTAGTATTTTTAATTGCTGGTGCTTTATTAGGGTTTTGGGTTAGTGATATGCGCATCAAGGGTCAAGTTGACGCCGCCAAAAGCAAGGCCGAACAACATCTTCAAAAGACCGCTGATGATACTGCCATTAAGGCTAAGCAAATTATTGCCGATGACAAAGAAGACATTATGCAATACCAAAAGATTGCAGACGATGAAATCGAATCTCAAAAAGAAGAAAACATCACTCGTGAAAACCGTTTGAACCAACACGAAAAGTACTTGGAACAAATGAAGAACCGCCTAACTAAATATACTAATGATTTAAATGAACGCAGCGATGAACAAGCTAAGGTCCAAGATGATATCGATGACGTCATGCACCAAGCCGAAGACATTTGGCAACAACGTGAATTGACGCTTCAATCAATCAGTCATATCGACAAGAACTATGCTCGTCACGCTGTGTTGAATCATACCGAAAACGCTCTTCGTCGTGAAAAAGACATCGAAGTTAAGTACAACTTGTCCGAAAGCAAGGTTGCCGCTAACAAGATTGCTAATGACTTAGTAATCGAAGCCATTCAAAGAGGCCCTAGGGATGAACCTAGAAGTCACATTGAAAGAAACATTGCCTTGCCAAGTAGCGACATCAAATCCAAGTTAATTGGTAAGGATGAACAACATGTTCGTCTACTACAAACCCTAACTGGAACTGATTTAATCTTTGATGAAGACTACCCATTACTACTTCACATTGTTACTCATGATCCAATTAGAAGAGAAATTGCTCGTACAACTATTGAAAGTCTAATTATTTCTCGTCACTTTACCAACAGCAACATCGAGTATCTGGTTAATACCACTACCCAAAAGGTAAACGCAGCTTTACGTGAAACCGGTGAAACAGTTGTTCACTCACTACACGTTGGACGTGTTCATCCTGACTTGATGAAGATTATTGGTAAGTTGAAGTTTAGAACTAGTTATGGTCAAAACGTTTTATACCACTCAATTGAAACTGCTCAATTGACCGGTGCTTTGGCTGCTGAATTAGGTTTGAATACCCAATTAGCCAAGCGTGCTGGATTACTTCACGATATTGGTAAAGCCATTGACCACGAAGTTGGTGGTACCCACGTTGAACTAGGGGTAAAACTAACTGAGGCCTTTGGTGAAAATGAAGTTGTAGTTAACTCAATTGCTTCTCACCACGGTGACGTTGAACCAACTGACCCAATCGCCATTCTAGTTGCCACTGCCGACGCCATTTCCGGTGCACGTCCAGGAGCTAGAAGTGAATCAATTGAAGAATACGTCAGTCGTTTACGTAACCTAGAAAACATTGCTAACCAACACAAGGGTGTACGTGATAGTTATGCAATCCAAGCTGGACGTGAAATCAGAATTATTGTAAATCCTGAAATGCTAAATGATGATAACAGTAAGTTATTGACTAAGCACGTTAAGGATCAAATTCAAGATGAATTGACTTATCCAGGTAAGATTAAGGTTACTACCATTCGTGAACTAAAAGCTGTTCAATACGTTGGTAAGAATAAGAAACGCAATCATAATACAGTTAAAGAAGCTTAATGCTATTATTGTTAAACTAAAAAGAGTCCCAAAACATGAAGTTTTGGAACTCTTTTTTTATGGTCTGTAGATGACCTTGAAGTTATGATTGTTTTCTGCCTTAATGGTCTTGTGTTCTCTTAAGTAATCAGCAATTAATTGGCTCATCATGCGATCATCAGATTTGATAATCTTGTCTTGAGAAAACATTTGGTAGTTTCCACCACCGACGGCACGATAGATGTTTAACACGATTTTTAATTCGGCGTCGTCATCGATTGGCTTGCCATGGTAGGTTAAGTCTTCGATGCGATGACCAACTGGTTTAGCGACGTTAATCACGTAGTCGACACCTTCATACATATCGTAGTTATAGTGTTTTAGCTTAGGGAAGATGTAGTCATGGTTCACCCCAATCTTACCGTTTTGATAATCAAAGTACTTCGCGCTAGTTTCCATGGCGGCCTTTAATTCGGCACCGGTAATCTTTAGCACGGATAGACTGTTAGGGTAAACGTAGTTAGTGATGATATTTCTCATTGTAATCGGATTTTCAAAACCGTGAGCTTCATCATTAAATAGGGCGGTTGCCGAAATATCGACTCCCATAGTTTGCATCTGAATGTTTTGAATGAACTGGATGAAACTAGTCTTGTGTAGACGGGCTTCAAAGGCGTTATCAAAGTCCATTGAACCTTCGATATGAGCCATTGGTTCATCTAACCACTTGTTGATTTGTTCTTGAATGTCGTTCAACTTATCGGCGATTTCATGATCAACAGGGTACTTCTTAGTCGGAATTAATTCAGATTCACTTGATTGCACAAAGTATTTACCGTTGTCATCTTGTTGAACATCTAATTCAATGTGACCGATGTATTGGCCTCGATGACCTGGTTGAATGATTGGCACACCCAATAGGTGACCGGCAATCTTTCTGTGTTGGTGACCGGTGATAATGGCATCGACACCTTTAACGTGCGCTAGGATGTCGTATGTTTCGTTTTCACCGTTTAAGACTTCGGTTGGGACACCTTCTTCATCTCGTTCGATTCCGCCATGATAAACGATGACGTTTAAATCGGTTTTTTCGGCCATTTCAGGGATGTATTTGGCTGCGGTGTCCTTGGCAGAAAGAAAGGTTAGACCGGCTAAATGGGAGTTCTTTTCCCATTTAGTGGTGCCTTGGGTGGTTAGACCTAAGAATCCGACTTTCACACCATTAATATCTTTAATTTCATATGGGTTACCAAATGGGTGGTTACCGTCTTGATCGATAATGTTGGCACAAAGAAAATGGCGAGTGCTCTCATTTATGGTGTTGTGTAAGTATGATAGTCCGTAATTAAACTCATGATTTCCTAATACTCCAAAATCATAATCAACAGCATTAAATGTGTCGTTAATTTGTTTCGGTGCGGATTGTTTTTTGATTTCGGCAATGTAATAAGCTAGTGCTGAACCTTGCAAGAAATCTCCATTATCGATGGCTACGACGTTATCCAGCCTGGTTCTGAGATCCTTAATTGCTGTAGCACAACGAAGCATCCCAAAGGGTTTATCGTCCTTTAAGTTTACATAGTTAGTTGGGAACAAAAAGCCGTGTGTATCACTTGTCTCTAAAAGATTTATTTTCATCGAGCCACCCCCATCTTAAATTGTTATGATTCTTCCGTTTCTTTTGTTGTGTATATTTTATCACTTTTTTTAAAATGAAAAATTAAGATTTGATTAACATTTACCTATTCTTAATAAAAATTTAAATTGATTTATCTTATAGGTATGTTAAGATAATTACAGTTAATTGTATTTACATTTAGTAAGTACTACTAACCTAACCATAATTGTTTTTATAAAAATTAAGCGATTAAGGGGTGATATAAATGTTGAATCTTTACGTAGCACCAAGTAGTGCATCCAGTCGTAAAGCCAGAGCCTGGTTAAAGGGCCACGATATTGCTTTCCGCGAAAGAAATATCAATTCTAACCCATTGAATGCGGACGAAGTAAAACAAATCTTACGTCTTACTGAAAATGGGAGCGAAGACATCATTTCAACAAGATCCAAAATTTTCAAGAAGCTAAACATCGATTTTGATAGCTTGTCACTATCAGATTTGGTAGATTTAGTTGTCAAGTATCCAGACCTTATCAAACGTCCTATTGTGTTTGATGACAAACGTTTGGAAGTTGGGTACAATGAGGAAGAAATTCGTCGTTTCTTACCCCGTTCCATTCGTGAAACTGAACTAAAAGAATTAGAATCACAGTTGGAAGCTTAATATTTTAGAGTGACGGCATTACTTTGTAATGTCGTTTTTTTATTCACTCAAAAGGAGTCACATTATGATAAAAATGATTGCACTGGACTTAGACAATACACTATTGAATTCAGCAAAAGAAATTAGTGATGAAAATGTTTCAACACTACAAAAATTACATAAAAAAGGAATCGCCGTTGTCCTATGTACCGGTCGTCCGATTAATGCGGTTTGGCCATATGTAAAACAACTGGAGCTAACTGAAGAAAATGATTACACCATCACTTTCAACGGTGGCATGGTAATTCGAAACCATGATCAAAAGGTGCTAAATCAAAAGGGACTAACCTTAGATGACTTTTCATTGATTCACCAATACGCATTGGATAACGATTTACCATTGGACATCTTAGACTTTGAAAAGGTTTATGAATTAACCGACTTGGTCAAATCAACCTATAAGGAAGTCTTGAATTCACCACTTGAATTCGTTCCAATTGATTTCAAGAAATTAGATGATAAACCATACAGTAAGGCTATCATGTCAGAACAAATTGCGACATTGGATAATGCGCGTGCTAATTTCCCTTCAGAAATTACTGACCATTATAAAATCGTCCGTTCTCAGCCCAAAATCATGGAATTTTTGCCATTAAACATGAGTAAGGCTTACGGTTTAAATATCTTGTTAAAGCACTTAGAAATGGATTTTTCCAATCTGATGGCATTTGGTGATGCAGAAAATGATTACGAAATGATTGAAGCTGCCAATGTCGGGGTTGCGATGGGCAACGCCTCCGATGAAATTAAGTCAATTGCCACAGATGTGACCGTCGATCACAATGACGATGGAGTCGCAGTATTCTTACACAAATACTTTAATGAATAAATAAAAAAGGACTTAAACCAGAAGTTTAAGTCCTTTTTGTTTACTTGTTGTTTGCGAATAAGTAGTTCAAGTATTCCATAAATGTCTTTAGGTAACGCTTCTCATCTACTTGGATAGCAACACTTGCAGTAGGGTTTGGATCGTCTAGGTGAGCAGTATCACCGGTAGTACGTCCGTAGTTTAATTCACCAGTGTGAACCAATAGGTCTAAGTCCAATGTTTGAACGAAGCTTGGGTCACAAGCAACACCAACGGCTAATGGGTCGTGTAGTGAACAACCACCTAGGTGTGGGTACATTTCATCGTAAATATCGATGTAGTAGTCAACGATATCAGCGAACTTTTCACCAGCAACAGTACCTAAGTCACGCCATTGTTGAGTTTCTTTTTTAGTTAGAAGAGTTCTTAATGTAACGTCTAGACCAACCATAGTATCGTGTAGTGGGCTTCTGAATACTTCGTTTGCAGCAGTTGCATCTTGGTTGATGTTTGCTTCAGCAGCATCAGAAACGTTACCAGGAACAGTCAAAGCACCACCCATTAGAGTAACGTTACCGATTAAGTCGGCAATTGATGGGTCCTTACGTAGTGCTAAGGCTAGGTTGGTAAGTGGACCAGTAGGGATGATTGTTAAATCTTTACCGTACTTGTGAGCGGCTTCGATGATGAAGTCGACACCAGATTGTTCTTCCACTTGGCGGCTACTTGCTGGTAATTCAACTTCACCAACACCGTTAACACCATGAATATGAGCTGAAACTTCCATTACTTCGAAACTGTCAGTTTCTAGTGAATGTGGTTCACCTTCAAATACTGGTACGTCAGTAGCACCTAATAGGTCTAGAATTTCTAGTGAGTTCTTAGCGGCTTGTTCTACCAATACGTTTCCGTATGAGTTAACAACACCTACTAAATCGGCGTTAGGGGCAGCGACAGCGTAGGCGATAGCCATTGCGTCATCGACACCTGTATCAACGTCTAAGATAATTTTTTGCTTTGCCATAATGAAAAACCCTCCCAATATTAATTCCCCTCACGGATCTTTGTCCGTGAACATTTTTCATTAACTTTAATTATATGGGCTTTTCGTCCAAAATAAAAGGGGATACTAAGAAGTTTTTAAGGAAATGATATATAAATACGAACAAATTTAACAAAAATTAGAAATTTGTTAATAAAAAATCTCGACTTATAAACGAAATCGAGATTTGGTTGCTAGTTTCTAAATAGGAATTCAGCAATTGTTTTATCCAATGTTGGGTTTTCGTGTAACATTGAATGTTCAGCAGAAATTGGATCTCCACGGTATAGGTAGAATTGGTAGCTCTTAACGTAAGGCTTAACTAGTTTACCCATTGGTTTAACGATATCAACGGCTTCTTCACCATCGGTACCAACGTTGTAAATTTCACCAGCAATGTTAAAAATCTTTAGGTTACGTGGTAAGTTCTTAGCACGTTTGTCACCAGCTGGGTAGTCGTTGGCGATACTTACGAACTTGTTAATCTTAGGAGCGTTCTTTTGGTTAGGGTTTCTAACCATGTATTCGTAGGCGATTTGACCACCTGATGAATGTCCTAAGAAGTTAACTGATTTAATGTGATAAGTCTTGTATAGGTAAGTCATCACGTTCTTCATTTGTTTAGCTTCTTTGATTGGGTGAGTGTTGTCTTCAAAGATTAATTGAACTAATGGGTTGTCAGCTGAAATCTTCTTGACATATTTCTTCATGGTAGTAACCTTACCCTTACTAGAAATATGAATACGAAGAGCACGCTTAGCAATGCCATGATCGTTGAATTGATTAATGAAGTCATCGGTTGAAACGGCGTTACCACCATAACCGGGGATGAAGATAGTTGCAGTTCTTGTCTTATCTACCTTCACATCATTTAGGACACGACCTCTGAAAATCCATGAGGTAGTGATGAATAGGGCAATTGCTTCAATAATCAAAACAATCCCAATGATAATTTTTCTGCGTTTGCTGTGCATAATTGTTCTTCCTTTGCTAAAGTATAATTATAAGATACATAATATATTAAATAACACCAAAATAAAAGGAGTTAAAATAAAATGTCAGATGAAATCTATGATATTACGATAATTGGAGGAGGTCCCGTTGGAATGTTCGCCGGTTTTTATGCCGGACTACGTACCGCCAAATTCCAAATCATCGAAAGTCTTTCAGAACTAGGGGGACAAGTAAATGCATTATATCCAGAAAAAACGATTCTAGATATCCCAGCCTATCCTGCGATTTCAGGTCGTGATTTAGTGGCTAACTTGAAGAAACAACTTGCCACCATGGATGGTGACATTAAGTTGAATCAAACAGTAGTCAACGTTGAGAAAGACGACGACGTTTTCAAGGTTACCACAAATAAGGGAATTACCAAAACTAAAGCCATCGTTGTGGCGGTTGGTAACGGAGCATTTAACCCACGTAAACTAAGCGCTGATGGTGTCGAAACAATCTCAGACCAACAACTAGTATACACCGCTTCGGACCTAGATGCCTTTAAAAATAAAAAAGTTTTAGTCGCAGGTGGTGGTGATTCAGCAATCGATCAAGCACTAATGCTAGAAGATATTGCCGATGAAGTCTACTTGTTGCACCGTAGAAACGAGTTTAGAGGACTAGAACACACCGTTAACTTATTGAAGCAATCAAGCGTCAAACTAGTTACTCCTTACTTGATTAAGTCATTAGAAAACGTGGACAACAACCAAGTTAGAGTCCACGCTAAGAAGATGAAGACAGATGATGAATTCATCGATATTGATGTTGATAAGATTCTGGTAAATTACGGCTTCATTTCTAATAATAAAGACATGCAAGGCTGGAATGTAGATATCGAAGAAGACCACCATGCCACAAAGGTTGATGGCAATCTTCAAACTAATATCAAAAACATTTATGCCGTGGGTGATCAAGCCAAATACGATGGTAAACAAACTATCATCGCGACTGGATTCGGTGAAGTTCCAATCACAATCAATGCGATTATGAACGACCTATACCCAGGAAATCGAGCACCAATTCACAGTACTCAATTATCATAAAAAACTATTTTTTCTTAGCATCCTTTGATGGGGTGCTATTTTTTTTGACCGTCTTTTCAAGACTTTGAACTTCCTTAGTCAAAGCTTCGATTTGTTTGGTTAATTGATCGATTTTATCGTCTGTTTCGTCCTTATCTCCATGGGTGAAGAAGTCGGTAATAGTAGATGTCAACAAACCAATAAAACCAATTCCACCGAACATTAGGAATGCGGCAATTAGTTTACCACCAGCAGTTTGGGGAGAAATATCACCGTAACCAACGGTAGTGGCGGTTGTAATTGCCCACCATAATGAAGTGGATAAATCATGTTGTTCGAAGTGTGAGTAAATCAAAGCACTGAAGATTAAAATCACGATACTGATTGAGAATAGGTAGATAAAACCAGTGTCGTAAATGAAACGGTGGATTCCACCGGTCACTTTTCCGTCCCAACCAAATTTCCAGAATAGGTTGTAGTGACGGACGATTCTAATCACACGGTATAGACGAAATACCACGAAAATCGGATGGGCTGGAATTAGTGAAATCAAGTCCAACGATGTTTCTAATAAGAATTGCTTGTGGTTCTTGGCCAATAGAAAGCCGGATATGTAATCAATAATGTAAAAGATCCAGATACCATAGTAGATATTTCCTAAAATACCATGATAGATGTTGATAACGCCGAAGTAGTCTAGACCGACCATCGCAACGGATGAAACGGCGATGAAAATAATAAACAGACTATAAATCAATTCGACGGTTTTATTTTTAAATTGTTTCATTATTTCAACTCACTTTTTCTCTATCTCTTAATCCAATTATAATCATTTTACCTTTAAGTTAGTTTAAAGCAAACAAAAAACGACCAATCTTTCGATTGGTCGTTTTCTTTTAGTTATCTTCGTTATTGTTCTTGGAGATCCGAGATGATCCACCTGAATGGTTTAATTCTGGTGCATCAGTCTTGTATAGGGATTGAGTAGATTTCTTCTTAAGTTTGTCGTACAAACTAGTAGACTTTTTACCTAATTCCGTTTCAGCTCCAAGTTCCTTTTGAAATCCATTTTGGTAATTGTAATCCTTAGGATTTACTGGAGTGAAACCGCTAGGGGTGTAAAAACGAAGTAAGTTTTGTTCGTTTAGTTCATCAGAGAATGATAACTCGGTGTTAACGCGAGCTTGCATCTTATTGAAAACTTTTCTTTGATGAGGGGTAGGGTGAATTACCTTACCGGTCTTGTTGCTGTAGATGGTACCACTGATGGATGTGTACTTAGTACTTACCCAATCACGGTTTCTAAATGCAACGACAGTATCATGTTTCTTGGAGAATAAGTCGGTCCCGAATTGAATGTATTGTTTTGTGTTGACACCTAAAAGGTGAAGTAGAGTAGGTAAAACATCAATTTCACCACCGTAGGTATTATCAATGTATCCCTTTTTCATGCCAGGAATGTTAAACATCAATGGAACACGTTGAAGTTGAGCGTTATCAAAGTCGGTCCAGTCATTAGGGTTCTTACCAAGTGCTCTGGCAAGACTTAAGTTTTCAGAGTTAGAAATACCATAGTGATCTCCATATAGCATGATGATTGATTTCTTCAACAAGCCTGATTTTTGTAGGTATGCGTAGAATTCTTGGATGGCTTGATCTAGGTAATGAGCAGTCTTGAAGTAGTTATCAACCTTGGTGTCACCGGTGTTAGTAGTCTTAAAGTTACTATCTTCGCTATCGATTGAGTAAGGGAAGTGGTTAGTAACAGTGATGTACTTAGCGTAGAAAGGTTGTTGTAATCTTTCAAGGTACTTAACGGAATCCCTGAATAATAGTTTATCCTTCAAACCATAACCAAGTGCTTTATCGCCGGAAGTATCATAGTAACTTTCGTCGAAGAAGTATTGGTAACCCATGTTCTTGTAAACATTGTTTCGGTTCCAGAAACTAGCAACGTTTCCGTGGAATACCGCTGAAGTGTATCCCTTATCTTGTTTCAAAATAGCAGGAGCTGCTTGGAAGACGTTGTCACTTCCAAATTGGGTAAACATTGACCCTTGAGGTAATCCATAGGTGCTGGTTTCTAGCATGTTTTCAGCATCAGATGTCTTTCCTTGTCCCACTTGATGGAAGAAGTTAGAAAAGGCAATCGTCGACTTACTATGGTAGAGACTGTTCAAGAATGGAGTTACTTCTTGGCCATTTACCTTCTTATCGATTAGGAATTGTTGGAAACTTTCCAAGTGAATGATGATTACGTTTTTACCCTTGGCTAATCCAAACATGGATCTTTCAGGAGCAGCGTAATGCTTGTTGATGAACTTTCTAACGTCATTCATTTCTGACTTGGTAGCCATTGCACGCAAGTCCTTAGTGTGTTGAGTTGAGATGGCGTCATAGACTGTAAATGAATCGACACCAAGATACTTAACGATGTATGTACGGTCGAAAGTTCTAGTTAGAAGTTGTGGTCTGGCCATTTCACCAAATGATAGGTTGGCGGTGAAGATTAACACAGCAACCGAAGTAATGGCGAATGCACCCTTACCACCGAACTTCTTGTTATCGATGCGAATTACTCTAAATAATAGTAGAAGTAATACTAAAACGATATCTAACCAGTAGAAGACATCATGTGGCATGGTAAGTGCTAGTGATGATCCGCTAAGTCCTTGGTTAACCTTTGAGTAACCGGTCATGGTACTTACTGTCATGAAGTCGGTAAATTCACGGTAATAAATAACGTTTAAATATAGTAGTAAAGTGTTTAACCCATCAATCAATAGAATGATAGGGTAAAATAATCGACTTGATTTAATGTACATTGCAAGTCCAAACAATAGCATGGTCGTTGCGATTGGATTAATGAATGCTATGAAGTATTCAAACGGATTTGCAAGTCCTAATTGGAAATCAGTGAAATATGCGTATATAGTTTTAGCCCAAAATAAAACAACTAGTAGAATGAAGAATCCTAACCTAGTGGACATTTTAGAGCGCAGATAATTTATCGCTTTCAAAATGAAGAGCTCCTTTGATATAATTCATATTTAATATTAACAGACCGAAGTCAAAAAGGCATGTTTTTTTCGTATCATAAAAGCATCACCACAATATGTGGCAAAATAAAAAATAGTAATCACCATATATAGTTGCAAAATTATACAAATGTTGTAAAATAAAGTTAAATCAGTAGGAGGATGACGGCATTGCGAAAAGGTAATACTAAAAAATTAAATGTTCAGTTAAGTGATGGACAAATAATTGAATTCATGCCAGAGATGGTCCATAGCGACTTGCTAGCTTTGACTAGTAACCAAGAGATTATCAATCGTACTGAAAGATTAATCTTAGTCCAATTGAGTTCCTACACTATCATTAAACTACACGAACTACAAATGATAATTTATAAGACGCTAGATAAATTGCGCTACCACAAGATTGCGTCTAAATACTATAATACTGAATTAAGTTAGGCAGAATGTTGTCTAACTTTTTTTATTAGTGATATTCTATTATTACCAGTTTAAAAAGGGGATGAATGTTATCACATTTAATCTATACGTTGTCCGTCACGGACAAACATACTTTAACGTTTACAATCGATTACAAGGGTGGACTGATGCACCTTTAACCGATAAGGGTATATCAGGTGCTGAGAAAACTGCAGAGAAATTAGCTAATATGCATTTCACAGCTGCTTACTGTAGCGATACTACCAGAGCTATGAAAACTGCAAAGATTATTTTAGATAAAAACACCGCTGATTCAGTAAAAGAACCAACTGTATCTAGTTATCTTAGAGGAGAATTTTATGGTTATTATGAAGGAAGCGATTTAGAACAATCATGGTATGCAGCTGGTGCTCCACACGGATTACCAACATTTAAGGATATTGTATCTAAGTATTCTTTGGGGAAGGCTATGGATTTTTTAAAAGAAGCCGATCCTTTCCATCAAGCTGAAAGCAACGAAGAATACTGGAAACGTTGGGACCAAGGACTAGACCTAATCAGAAACGATAAGAACATTCATGATGGCGATAATGTCCTATTAATTAGTCACGCTAATGCGGTATTAAGTTTGGTCGAACGTTTCGGTGAAGGAAAATACGACGTCACTGAACCACCTGCCAATGGTAGTCTAACTAAGCTACAAGTTTCAGATGATCAAGTCAAGATTACAGATTACAACGTTCAATAAGAAAATATTAAAAAAGACGATTACATTTAGTAATCGTCTTTTTTTGGATTTTAAGAGATTAAATTAAGCTACTCGACCGTAAGCTACTACGTGCCACCATGGAGCATGGATGCTTTCACGGATAACGCCACGGTTTTGAGCGTCAATCATCTTACCGCCACCGATGTACATACCAACGTGGTAAATGCTCTTCTTTGATGAACCGATAAATACTAGATCACCTTTTTTAAGGTGCTTCTTACCAACTTTTTTAGAGTAGTGGTATTGTTGTTGTGCAGTTCTAGGTAAGTTAACACCTAGACCGTGTCTGTATATGTATTTTGTAAAACCAGAACAGTCAAAAGTACGTGAACCTTGTGAGCCGTAAACGTAACGGTCACCTAGTTTTGACTTAGCAACACGATATACTGAAGTAAATTGGGTATTAGTATCAGCATGGGCAGTGTTGTTGTTACTTGCAGCGGCACCTGCAAATAGTAGTGAAGTAAACGCGGCTGCGGTTATAGCAATTTTAGTAATCATTTTTTTCATCTCTCAAAATCCTCTCTCTTATAAAAAAATCTCTCTCGTTTTTTCTCTATCTCAATATATTTCATATGATAAGGGATTAATATTTCAAGAATGTAACAAAGTAATTTCAAATTAATTAAAACTTTGCAATTTTAATGTAATCTTTATAATTATAGTGTTTAATATTTACTGTACCCAATTAAAGTAATGAAAGGGTTCCAAATTTGTGGTAAATTTATTATGTAGATTACACGAAAGGAACCGTTGAAATGTCGGGCTTAAAGAAATTATTTCCCCAAAAAATCGACCTTAATCGTCTAATTTTTAAAATCGGGGAAGTCAGCAAGATGATGGACGTGTCAACACGTCAACTTCGTTACTGGGAACAAAAAGGTTACATTACCTCAATTAGGGACGATAAGAGTAGATCTCGCGTTTTTAATATGGAAAACTTAAATAAAGTAACATTAATTAAGCATTACTTAGATAAGGGATTCACCCTTACAGCTGCCAACGAGACAGCTTCTGAAAATATTGCTAAAATGCGCTATCTAAGAAGGTTCATGATGAATGCTTTTGAAGATGTTGAGACAATCGATGGTCAACCAGTTGTTAATCTGGGTTACTTTAATAAGGAAAAAACTTCCATATTATATGCCTCAGTTGATGAGAATGACGAAATAAAATATCGTGTTGTCGATATAAAAAAGAAGGATAAATGATGAGAAAACAGAAAATGAGTTTAACTAAGAAAATTGTCTGGTTAGTTGTTATTGTGATTGTGTTATTTGGTGGATACAAAGTTGCAAAACAAATTCACAGTACAATCAGAGAAAACCAAATTCAAAAATCTGATCAACAAAGAATTGAAGATGCACAAGAAGAAGCAGCAAAGAAACGTCATGAGTTTGCTGAAACAATTGCTAAACCAGCTGTTCAGGTATGGAATAAACAACACGTTGTATTACCAAGTGTTGTGGTTGCCCAAGCTATTCAAGAATCTAACTGGGGACAATCAGAACTATACAAGAAGGCATACAACATCTTCGGTGTGAAGGGAACATACAAGGGACAATCAATCCAATACTACACTGATGAATACGTAAGTAACGATACACCAGTAGGTAAGGGTGTTAAGGTTGTCCGCGAAGGTGACAAGAAGAAGATTTCAATTCCTGCTACCTTCAGAAAGTATCCCAGCGTCTATGATGCGGTTGAAAACCACAGTACTGTTACAGCTCTTAACTTCATTAAGCAAAAGAACGTGATGAGCTATGAAGAACAAGCTAAGATGCTTCAAAAGAATGGGTACGCAACTGATCCTAACTACGCAAAGAACTTAATTGCATTAATCAAACAATATAATTTATCTAAGTACGATGATCAAATTAGTAAATAATAAAATTTAATAGTTAAAACTATATTTTCAAAAATTTATCTTATATAATAGTAGAAAAATAGAAGAGGAGACTTTAGGTGATACCATTATTAAGTAAATTATATGGTCCGTTTTTTGATTTGAATAACTGGCATAACGTAATTTTTTCTGAGGATGCATGGATTGTTATCCTATCCCTAGTGCTAATTGAATGTTTACTGTCAGTTGATAATGCGGTGGTGCTAGCCACGCAAGCTCAAGTTTTACCAACTAAAAAAGAACAGGAAGAATCATTATTTTATGGTCTTTGGGGTTCTTACATCTTTAGATTTATCATTATTGGATTAGGGGTATTCCTAATTCATATTTGGGAATTAAAGGTTGTTGGTGGATTATATCTTTTCTACTTAGTCTATGCGCACTTCGCTCATTCTGACAAACAGAAAAAATCCATGTTCAAGCAATCTGCCAACGAATCCAATCGGAAGCGTTTTTGGATGACAGTATTACAAATTGAATTTATGGATATTGTCTTCTCCGTTGATTCCGTGCTAGCCGCTCTAGCAATTTCTGAGAATCCAGTAATTGTTTTATTGGGTGGGTTAATTGGAATTCTATGTATGAGAGGAATCGCCGAAGTCATCATGTTAGTGATGAAGAAGGTACCAGAGTTAAAGACAATGGCATACTTCTTAATCGCAGTGATTGCTTTGAAGCTAATCCTTTCAATCCCAATGATTGATATTGAAATTGAACCACTTCACTTTGGTTTAATTGTATTGGTTACATTCATCGTAACCTTCATCATTCATTTTATTCGCAAAGCAAAGAGGTAATAAAATGGCAACAACAATTACAAGGGAAAACCTTGCACAAGAAACAGATAACAAAATGACTGTCATCGACTTTTGGGCACCATGGTGTGGTCCATGTAAGATTATGGATCCAGTGCTTGAAGCAATGGAAGAGGAATTCGGGGACCGCATTCACTTTGGTAAGATGGACGTCGACAATAATGAAGACGTGGCAAAACAATACAAGGTGATGGGACTACCAAGCATCGTTTTATTCAAAAATGGTAAGGCAGTCGAAAAGGTGACTGGAGTATATCCAAAGGAAAAGATGGCGCATTATCTAAACCGTAAACTTGAAGAAATATAAATTTTAGTTGACGGATTAAATCTGTAGTGCTAATCTTAATTTAATCAAATAAAGCAAAACAATTATTCCAAATTAAGTAACGAATTAGCTGGGTGTCAGGAAGTCGGTGGTTGCTGCGAACCGATCAGGCTAATCTCGATGAAATACATTGGATAGTGTCTACCCAAGAACGGTAACTAGAGTCGTTATTTCTAGAGAGTGAGTGACCACTATGTGTGGTTACTAATTTGGGTGGTACCACGGTAAAAAATACAAATAAGTCGTCCCTGTTGTTTTAGACAACAGGGACTTTTTTTATGGAAAGAAGACGAAAAGATGATAATTGCTAACTGCGGAGGATTAATCCGATATCAAAATGAATAAAAGACTACATATATTATAGAATAAAAATTACGTTATTTTGAGGAGAGATATTATGCAAGAAGAAAAGAAACCGACAGTCACTCTGGCTGAGGGAATTATTATTTTAATTGTAATGATGGCAATTATGTCATTCGGTGTTATTGGTTTAGGGATTTCACCAGAAGTGCCAATCCTAACAGGAATTATGCTTTTGGTATTCTGGGGTCGTTTTAAAGGTTTCAAATGGGATGACATCGACGAAGGATTCGTCACTGGAATCAAAAATGGAATTGTTCCATTATTTATCTTCCTATTAATTGGTTCATTAATTGGTGTTTGGATCGCCTCAGGGGTTATTCCTTCACTAATGGTTTTTGGTTTCCACTTGATTAATATCAATTGGTTCTTACCATCAATCTTTCTAGTATGTGCCTTAGTTGGTACATTCATCGGTAGTGCGTTTACTGTTATCTCTACTTTAGGGATTGCCTTTATGGGAATCGGTATCACGATGGGGATGAACCCAGCAATGATTGCCGGTGCCGTTATCTCAGGTGCGGTCTTCGGTGATAAGTCATCACCACTATCAGCAACTGTTAACTTAGCCGCTGCTGTATCAGGTGCTGACTTGATTGCTCATATCAAGAATTTGATGTGGTCAACAATTCCTGCCATGATTGGTTCATTCATCATCTTCGTGTTCTTAAACCACAGTGATGGTAAAGCCAACTTAGCAAACGTCGACAAGACAGTAAACGTATTGAACAGTAACTTCCACATTTCATTCTTATCAATTATTCCAATCGCACTACTACTTATCTGTGCATGGAGTCACATTCCAACAATTCCTACATTATTCATTAACATCATGGTTTCAATCGGATTAATGGGAATTCAAGATCATAAGCTTTCACTACTAAAGATTAACGACCTAATCACTAGTGGATTCGTATCAAAGACTGGCAACAAGTCAGTTGACCTTCTTCTATCAAGAGGGGGTATCAGTTCAATGATGGGGACTCTAGCATTAATCATGATTGCCTTAGCCTTTGGTGGACTATTGATGCACCTAGGAATCATCGATGCCGTTGTGCAACCACTTACTAAGCATCTAAACAGCGATGCTAAGTTAATCATCGCCGTAATTTTCACTGCCATCGGGGTAAACGTATTCGTTGGTGAACAATTCCTATCAGAAATTCTACCTGCCAACGCATTTAAGAAGGTCTTCCACCAAGCTGGATTAGCACCAGTAGCACTAAGTCGTGCGATTGAAGATGGTGGTACCGTAATTAACTACTTGATTCCATGGGGTGTTGCCGGAGCATTTATTTCAGCAACATTAGGTGTTCCAGCAAGTCACTTTGCTCCATTCCTATTCCTAAGTATCTTGTCTCCAGTGTTCTCAATTCTAAGTGCAGTCACAGGAGTTGCTATTAAACATAATAAAGATTAACTAATGTTTAGAATAATTTAATGCTATTAAGAAAAAGTTAAAAAGCCTATCATAAAGCGATTTGTAGTAGGCTTTTTGTTTGCGATTTTTACGTTGCACATCACTTTAAATGAAACATATTTGAGTAGTTTTGAAAAAAATTTGAAATTTTTTTGCGAAAATTGATCAAAAATTGCCTATATATTGTACACGATTATTAAAACCAGAAAGCCGATTTATTAGTCATTGTGTTCATTTATATTTCAATAAGTTACATTAATGTTACTATGTTACAAAACGAACGATGAATGTAACGTTTGTGTAATGGTTGTGTAATGTTAAGTGGATAGAATATGCATTCGTTGTTGAATGACAACCAACGCAATTTTTTATTTTTTAATTTTATATAGGAGTGTTTCAGTTATTAGATATAAATTTCATGTTTTATTTTTTGTAATCGCAATCTCGTTCGCGGGATTACTTTCTATTTACCGAAATGCTACTGTAGATACCAATGCGAATACAGTAGTGACTGTGAAGTCTGGCGATACACTAGAAAACTTGTCAGATAAGTACAATGTTTTCATGTCTGTTTTGGAGCATGCTAACGGCAAGTATAGTGATGATGATTTATTAGCTGGTGATCAAATCGTGGTTCCAGATAATAATAATGATGCAAAAGACGACAAGAAGGTTCAAAAGCAACACTCGACTAAGTCAAACAAACATCATTCTACTTCTAAGAAACAAAATCAATCACAATACAATGCTCAATCAGAATGGAACAAAGCAAATGCCGAAGCAAAGGCATGGATTTCTTTCCATGAATCTACCAATTCATACTCGGCTCAAAATGGTCGTTACTATGGTAGATATCAATTAGATAGTAGTTACCTTGATGGTGATTACTCACCAGCTAATCAAGAACGTGTCGCAGAACAATATGTTGCTAATCGATATGGTTCTTGGGTCAACGCCAAACAACATTGGGTTGCCAATAACTGGTATTAAAAAAGAGACGTTGAAAGTTTTACTTTCAACGCTTTTTTTTATAGATTTTTTGATTCATTTGAGCATTGCAAGGCTTATTTTAAATTTTTTAGCACACTTTTTTGCCAAATTAGAAACAATTTTAGAATAATTTAAGCTGTATGTAACGTTTAAAAAGCTTTAACCACGGGGAATGTGGCGTTTTTGATGTCATATTGTTACAGCGTAACGACAATGTTACGAAAAAGCCAAAACTTTTAACGTGCATGATATGGTCATGTAATGGATACGATGTAGTATATATCACAGTTAATCAAATCGATTAACACTTTCGACGATACAGAAATACAGAATTATAGATTTTTATAGGAGTGAATTATTATCGTTAAATTAAATAGTATGAAGTCAATGTTATTTGCTACTGCCGCAGTAGCTGGATTATTTGTAGCTGGTGGCGCAAATGCCAACGCAGATCAAACTGCTAATGCATCTGCACAACAACCACAACAACAAGCTAAAGCATCAGTTAAGAAGACTGTGACTGTTCAAAGTGGTGATACTCTATGGGGATTATCACAAAAATACAACGTTTCATTAAGTTCACTTAGAGCAGTTAACAATCGTGTTAACACAGATTTAATCTATGTAGGTGAAAAGATAACTTTACCTTCAAGTGCAACTGTATCTACTGATCAAAAGACTGTTGCCTCAGCAACAACTGCTCAAAGTACTACTAACCAACAATCAGTAGCACAACCACAACAACAAGCACAAACTCAAAGCACAACTAATTACAGCCAATCACAAAGCTCAAGCTACACTGGATCAAGCAGTTATGCTAAAGAATGGATTGCTAACCGTGAATCTGGTGGTTCATACACTGCCTCAAACGGTCAATACTATGGTAAGTACCAACTAGGTGCTGCTATGCTACACGGTGACTACTCAGCTGCTAACCAGGAAAGAGTTGCTGATCAATATGTTGCTGCCCGTTACGGTTCATGGGATAACGCTAAGTCATTTTGGTTACAACACGGTTGGTACTAAGATCTTAGCCGATTTATTCAATCTATATTTATATCTACAAAAAGACGCCTTTTGATGTGCACCCAAAAGTTGTACATTATTATATTGTTTTTCCTAGGCGGAAAGTTTCCGGTATTGAACCGGTGACTTTCCGCCTAGTTTTGTTTTAATACGATGATTATTGTAATAATCAATCCATATTTTCATTGAAGAAATCAAATCTTCTTTAAAGTCATAATGACAGTCCATGATTTCAGCTTTCATATTTATATTTAGACACAAAAAACACCCCAAAGTTTGTAAAAAACTTTGGGGTGCAGTGCACTTTATTGGCGTCTTTTTTTGTCGGTTATTTCTTCACCAATTTTTACTAATTCATACCACGAAATGATTGTTAAAATAATTAGTGGTAGTTCAATGCAATAAATAAAAGCTAAGATAATATTAGCATTGGTAAAACTAGTATTATCATCCATGATTTTAATTCCACCATATATAATGGAAATGACCGTAAAGGAATTTTTGAGCATTTCTAAAATAACCTTAGGTAAAAAATATTTAGCTCGAAAACTATTTAGATTAGGATTGTTTGTTTGGGTGTGGCGATAATAAAATATGGTTATGATGATTGAAAAAAATAGTAAAAGAATAATGACAAATGATAAAGATGATGTAATGTAATAATCAATAATTGATATTTTTGGATGAAAGAAGCTTAAAAAATTAAATGTTCCTAGACATGCAAGCTGAGCAAAAATAATCATATCTATAGAAATGATTAACATCTGTTCGCCATTTCTCACTCTTACTATGATAAGAAATAATAACGGTACGCATATTGAAGAATAAAAAAGGTTAAACAGTTGTGATATATGGCCAAATAATGCACCTACTATTATTAGGGACGCCACTAAAGATATTTTTAATATAAATATTGTGGTAAATTTTGTTCTGAGAGATGGTTTCATCTAATCACTTCCAAATTATAAAGTTATTTATTTACTGTCATTATACAAACAAAATGTCATGATAATTGAGATATTAGTAATCTTAAGAATGTTTTTAAAATTTGACTTGTTATATTTCACAATTGTGATATATTAGAAACAACATAAAAAGAGATTTGCCTTTAAGTATTGACCAGAGAGTCAGACAAGGCCTATGCGTAGAAACTATACGCCATCAGTGTAAACAACAGACATTGAGGGACTTTTCTGACACGGTCAGGGAAGTCCTTTTTTATTATCTTGGTTTCAATTAAGCAACTCCAGAGAGGGTGCATTGGAATATTACGCAATCAGTCCATTCCAAGCACCCACTCCATCGAGTTGGGTGCTTTTTTAGGAGGATGGATACATGCAAACACATTTTTTAGATCTTAATCTGCTAGACGATGACGAAATCATGGAACTACTCAAGTTAGCCATTGATTACCGAGACGGCAAGGTTGTGCAACTAAAACGTCCGGTATACTTCGCTAACATGTTTTATGAAAACAGTACGCGTACCCACACATCGTTTGAAATGGCTGAACGTAAGTTAGGAATCACCCCAATTAATATCGATCCGAAGAATAGTTCAGTACAAAAAGGTGAAACGCTACCGGATACAATCAAAACGCTACAAGCAATTGGAACCGATGGGGTAATCATCAGACATAAGACGACAGGATGGTATGAACCACTAATCGATGATGAAAGAATTCAGACATCATTGGTAAACGCCGGGGATGGTAGTGGTCAACACCCATCACAGAGCTTGTTAGATTTACTTACCATCTACGATGAATTCAAGAAGTTTAAGGGTTTAAAGATTGCCATCGTCGGAGACTTACTTCACTCAAGAGTCGCAAGGTCGAACGCTGAAATTCTAAAACGACTTGGAACAAAGTTATACTTCGCTGGACCAGATGAATGGTACCCAAGCGATTTTGACCAATTTGGTGAGTTCACCAACATCGACACTATTGTCGGTAAAGTTGATGTCATGATGATGCTGAGGGTGCAACTAGAAAGATTAAATGAAGATGCCCGTGAAAGTTTCACTGCCGTCGAATACGCCAACATCTTTGGCCTAACCGTAGAACGCGGCAACAAGATGAAGGAAAAAGCCATTATTATGCATCCGGCACCGGTTAATCGAAACATTGAAATTGCCGATTCTCTTGTGGAAGCCCCACAATCTAGAATTTTTCGACAGATGCAAAACGGGGTTTTTGCCAGAATGGCTATTCTAACATCAATCCTAAAGAGTAAAGACTTAATTGTGGAGGACGATTATGAAGACATTAATTAAAAACGTATATGTAGACAATCAATTACAATCCATCCTAATTGAAGATAAAAAAATCAAGGCCATCGGAACCAACCTAGGAGAAAAGTTCAATCAAGTGATTGACGGAAACGGAGCGACTGTACTACCCGGACTGGTAGACGTTCACGTCCACTTTAGAGATCCAGGACTAACATACAAGGAAACCACAGAGACCGGAAGTAAGGCCGCTGCACACGGTGGATTTACTAGCGTCTGTGTGATGCCAAACGTCAAACCGGTTGTGGACACTCCACACGAGTTACGAGAACAATTAAGTCTAAACCAACGCGAGAGTGTGGTGCATGCCTACCAATACGCTGCCATCTCCAAACAACTAATCGCATACAAGCCAACTGACTTTACACAAATGGCCAAGATGGGTGCCATTGCATTTACCAACGACGGGCATGGGGTTCAAAACGCTGAAACAATGTATCTTGCAATGAAGGAAGCACAAAAATTAAATAAACCACTAGTTGCCCACGTCGAAGACGACTCGTTAATTAACGGTGGGGTGATGAATGCGGGTGACAAGGCTGACGAACTTGGCTTGCCAGGGATGTCACCACTATCAGAATCATCACAACTAGCTAGAGACCTAGTCTTAGCCAAGGATACTGGAGTGCACTACCATGTTGCTCATATCTCCACTAAGGAATCAGTGGAACTTGTTAGAAGGGCTAAACAACGTGGAATTAACGTGACTGCCGAAGTTTCACCACATCATTTATTATTGGATGATTCAATGATTAACAGTGATAATCCAATGATGAAGATGAACCCACCACTAAGAAGCCCAGAAGATAGACATGCACTAATCGCCGGACTATTGGACGGCACAATCGACATGGTAGCAACCGACCATGCTCCACACAGCGAAAAGGAAAAATCGGGATCGATGAGAGACGCGGCTTTTGGAATTGTTGGAATTGAAACAGCATTCAGCTTAATGTACACCAGCTTTGTTAAGTCAGGATTGGTTGACTTAAAGACATTGGTTAAATGGATGAGCAAGAATCCTGCTGAAATTTTTCATTTACCAGCGGGAAGGTTAGAAGAGGGGCAAACAGCTGACTTAACCTTGATGGCTTTAGATGATGAATATGAAATCGATGCTAATGACTTCTTCTCAAAAGGTAAGAACTCGCCATTCATTGGTAAAAAGGTATATGGCAAGACAAGACTAACATTAGTTGACGGCGACATTGCATATCAAGATGGGAGCGTGGAATAGATGCAATCACGGTACTTAGTATTAAAGAATGGATCAACTTACGAAGGAATTGGCTTTGGTTCCAAGAAGGTAGTTCATGGTGAATTGGTTTTCTCGACGGGAATGACTGGTTACCAAGAAAGTATGACCGATGCAAGTTATGATGGGCAGATGTTAGTGTTTACCTACCCACTAATCGGAAACTATGGTGTTAACAGAGACGACATGGAAAGTTTGCATCCATCCGTTGCAGCTATCATAGTAAATGAAATCGCTAGATTGGTTGGTAACTGGCGTAGCAACATGACGCTAACTCAATACGCTGAACTAGAAGACCTTCCTGGAATTTCACAAATCGATACCAGAGCACTAACCCAAGAATTACGCGACGAAGGTTCGATGGAAGCTGTCATCGTCGATGATTTAAAACCAGAAACCATCAAATCAGCATTCGACCAACCACTAGAAAGCACCTCCGCACAAAACGCTTCAACTAGCAGCGTCTACCAAGCACCTAACACTGGTTTGCGTGTCGCATTAATCGACTTTGGACTAAAGGATTCCATCCTACGTTCACTAGCGAAACGTAATCTAAACGTGACCGTCTTCCCATCCACCAGCACTGCAGAAGAAATTCTATCCAGTCATCCAGATGGCATCCTATTATCAAACGGACCTGGAGACCCAAAAGAACTAGAATACGTTCTACCAGTCATCCGTCAACTAGAAGAACAACTACCCATCCTAGGAATTTGTCTAGGACACCAACTATTTGCCTTGGCAAACGGCGCTAACACCTACAAGATGAAGTTTGGTCACCGTGGTTTCAACCACGCGATTGCAGAAGCGGGGAAGGAACAAACTTACTTCACTTCACAAAACCACGGATACGCGGTCGACGCTAAATCAATTCCATCAACTGACCTAGAAATTACCCAAACAGAAATCAACGACGGAACTGTTGAAGGAGTGCGTTTGAAGAATCGACCGGCATTCTCAGTCCAATATCACCCAGATGCATCACCTGGACCACACGATGCTGAATACGTCTTTGACGACTTTGTAAAAGCAATGCAAGATAACCAGAAAGCGGGGATTTAAGATGGAAAAACGAACTGACATTAATAAGATTTTAGTAATTGGATCCGGCCCAATCATCATCGGGCAAGCTGCTGAATTCGACTACTCAGGCTCACAAGCTTGTCTAGCCTTGAAGGAAGAAGGATACGAAGTTATCCTAATCAACTCCAATCCGGCGACTATCATGACTGACACTACCATCGCCGACAAAATTTTCGTTGAACCAATCACATTGGAATTCATCAGTAAAATCATCCGCCAGGAATTACCCGATGCCATCTTACCAACATTGGGTGGGCAAACTGGTTTGAACATGGCCAAAGAACTAGCCGACAGTAACATCCTAGACGAATACAACGTCGAACTACTGGGTACCAAGCTAGACGCCATCGAAGAAGCTGAAGATAGACTTCTTTTTAAAAACCTAATGAAAGAAATCGGTGAACCAGTTCCCGAATCAAAGACCGTCGAAAACATGGCAGACGCGATTGCTTTCGCCAAAGAAATCGGATTCCCACTAGTCATTCGTCCCGCCTACACACTTGGTGGAACCGGTGGTGGATTCGCACACAACATGGCCGAATTCGAAGAAATCATGGAAAACGGATTACGCCTATCACCAATCAGTCAAGTCCTAGTGGAACGCTCAATCGCTGGATACAAGGAAATCGAAATGGAAGTAATGCGAGACCAAATCGATAACGCCATGATTGTCTGCTCAATGGAAAACGTCGATCCAGTCGGGGTCCACACCGGAGACTCAATCGTCGCCGCGCCGGTCCAAACATTATCTGACCGCGAATACGAAATGCTACGTGACGCCGCATTAAAGATTATCAGAGCCCTTCACATCGAAGGGGGATGTAACGTGCAAATGGCACTAAGTCCAACTTCAATGAAGTACTACATCATCGAAGTGAACCCCCGTGTCTCACGTTCATCTGCGCTAGCTTCAAAAGCGACCGGATACCCAATCGCCAAGATTGCCGCCAAGATTGCAGTTGGTATCAATCTAAACGAAATCAAAAACCCGGTAACACAAATCACACTAGCGCAATTCGAACCAGCATTGGATTACGTTGTAACCAAGATTCCGCGCTGGCCCTTCGATAAGTTCCCACAAGCAGATAACCATCTAGGAACTCAAATGAAAGCTACTGGTGAAGTCATGGCCATCGGTCGAAACTTCGAAGAATCTTTATTAAAGTCAGTTCGTTCTTTGGAAATCGACCAACGCTACTTTGACCCAGCCGAATACGAAAATGTCGACACCGCCGACATGCTTCAAGCGATTGAAGCCCCAACTGACGATCGACTATTCATGATTGCCGAATTAATCAGAAGAGGGGCTACCATTGAACAAATCAACGCCCGCACTCAAATCAATTTATTCTTCCTAGATAAAATCCAACACATTGTTGAAATTGAAACAGAGTTAGCAACCGACCAATCACTTTCAATGTTGAAGATGGCCAAACGTTACGGTTTCTCAGACGAATGGATTGCTAAAATTTGGAATACAGATGAAAATTCAGTTCGTCAAATTCGTAAAGATAACCAAATCACACCAGTTTACAAGATGGTAGATACATCTGCTGGTGAAATAAAAGCCGCAACTCCATATTTCTACAGCACGTGGGGCCAACACAGTGAATCAGAAGTATCTGGTCAGAAGTCAGTCCTAGTACTAGGTTCGGGTCCAATTAGAATCGGTCAAGGAGTCGAATTCGATTACGCTACAGTTCACGGTGTGCAAACCCTACAACAATTGGGTTATGAAGCCATCATTATGAATTCCAATCCAGAAACAGTTTCAACCGACTTCTCAATGTCAGACAAGCTATATTTTGAACCGCTAACTATTGAAGATGTGCTAAATGTTATCGATATTGAAAAACCGGAAGGAGTTATCGTCCAATTCGGGGGTCAAACTGCTATCAACTTGGCGGAACCACTTCAAGAAGCAGGGGTTAAGGTGTTAGGAACAACTGTAGAAGACATTAATCGAGCCGAAGATCGTCATGATTTCGACCAAGTTATCAAGCAATTAAAACTACCGCAACCACAAGGTGATACCGCTACAAACATCGATGAAGCCATAAAAATTGCCAATGAAATTGGTTACCCAGTCATGATTAGACCATCATATGTGTTAGGTGGAAAGGCGATGGAAATCGTCCACGACGATGATGAGCTACATCGCTACATGACCAAAGCGGTTCATGCATCAAATGACCATCCCGTTCTAATTGACCAATACTTATTAGGATCAGAAGCCGAAGTTGATGTCGTATCAGACGGTGAAACTGTTGTTATTCCTGGAATTCTTGAACATATCGAGAGAGCCGGGATTCATTCTGGTGACTCAATGGGGGTATACCCACCACAAATCATGTCTAAAACTGTCCAAGACCAAATTGAAACGGCAGCGGTGGAATTGGCCAAGGCATTAAACACCAAGGGATTAATGAACGTTCAATTCGTTATTAAGGATGACGTGTCCTATGTCATCGAAGTTAATCCAAGAGCATCAAGAACGGTTCCATTCATGTCAAAGGTTGCCCACGTCCCAATGGCTGACCTAGCCACCCGAATCATGGCCGGGGAAAAACTATCAGACCTTGGATACAAGTCAGGGGTGGTTACACCAGCTAGACGTATTAGTGTGAAATTACCTGTGTTTAGTTTCTCCAAACTACCACTAGTCGATAACACGTTAGGACCTGAAATGAAGTCCACAGGTGAAGCAATGGGTTCAGATACAAGTTACGCTAAAGCATTGTACAAGTCATTCATCGCATCTGGAATTACTATTCCAACATCAGGGAATGTCTTATTCACTGTCTGTGATGAAGATAAGCAAGAAGCATTAGATTTAGCCAAGCGTTTCAGAAGATTAGGGTTCCAAATTAAAGCAACTGAAAATACGCATCGCTTTTTCCAAGAAAATGGTTTAGACAACGCCTTAATCCACAAGTTCTCAGAAGACGATGATAATAACCCGGTCAGCGAATTAAATAAGCAACATCTAAAACTAGTCGTTAACACTATCGACTCAACGGAAGCGACTTTCGACGATGAAGCACAAATCAGGGCTGCAGCGATTGAAAATGCAGTGCCTTTGTTCACAGCATTAGACACTGTCGCATCATTGTTAACAGTACTAGAAGATCAAACACTAACCGTCAATGCACTTTAGGAGGAATTCAAATGTCAGTAGACTTATCAGCACAAATCGCCAACATGTCAGTAAAGAACCTATTTTTAAACGCGTCAGGAATTCATTGTCAAACAGAGCAGGAACTAGATGAATTGATGAACGAATCAGTATCAGGAGCAATGGTAACCAAGAGTATGACTCCCAAGAGTCGTTTTGGAAATCCGCTTCCCCGTTACTACCGTATGGAAAATGGCTCTATTAACTCAATGGGGCTACCTAACCAAGGGTTCGATTACTACATTGATTACTTGAAGAATCATGAACAAAAAAAACCAATCATAGTTTCAGTGGCGGGGATGTCAAAGCAAGAAGATTTGGAGATGCTACACCAACTTCAAGATAACGACGACTACCAAGGTTTGACCGAGTTGAACCTATCCTGTCCAAACGTGATTGGCAAACCACAAATGGCCTATGATTTTGCAGCTGCTGATGACTTACTGCATGAGGTATTTAGTTTCTATAAGAAACCATTAGGAATTAAGTTACCGCCATACTTTGACCTAGTTCATTTTGACATGATTTCTGAAGTATTGAACAAGTATCCACTAAGTCACGTTAATACGATCAACTCTGTCGGAAATGGTCTGTGGGTTGATACCAATTCTGAAACGGTTGTATTAAAGCCAAAGGGCGGCTTTGGAGGTGTCGGAGGATCGATGGTATTACCAACAGCTTTAGCCAATGTCCGTGGATTACGACAACGTCTAAACGACGACATTAAGATTATCGGTACCGGTGGAGTTACCAATGGACGAGACGCATTTGCCCACATCTTATGTGGTGCAGAAATGGTTTCAATTGGTACTCAATTATATGAAGAAGGTCTACGAACTTTTGAACGAGTAACAAGAGAGTTAACTGACATTATGGAGGCTAAAGGATATACATCACTAGATGATTTCCGAGGCCAATTAAAGATAATTGAAGACTAAATAAAAAAGGCTGGAAATCCAGTCTTTTTTATTTAAGAATTGGTAATGGTTGCGCCTTATATAACGAAATTTGGATTTTTTGTGGTACGATAAAAATATAAAATAACTAGTGAGGAATCATCATGAAAAAGAAGTTATATACAGCTACATGGGTGTTATTACTTGTGGTTGGAATTTTCTTAGTCAGCCTACCATTTCTAGAAAATTCAGCTATTCAACATTTGACTAACAGTGAAATGAATGGAAAAATCGCTCAACAAGATAAGAGCAAAAATGCTAATTTTGACTTTTCAAAGATTGAAAGTGTTAGTGCTTCATCAATCTCAAAGGCCATCTTTAGTCACAAACACACAATGATTGGAAAAATTTCCATTCCATCTGTTTCAATTAACCTACCTGTTTACTATGGTTTGGATAACGAAGAATTATTGTCTGGTGTCGGTACTATGAAACCTAACCAACAACTGGGTAAGGGTAATTATGCGATTGCAGGACACCACATGAACAATGAAAAGATTTTGTTTGGTCCATTACACAAGGTGGTTGAAGGGGATGCTATTTACATCACCAACGGGAAAAAGGTATACAAGTATGAAGTCAGCTCAGTCTCTGTGATTGATCAATACGATACCCAATACATCACTAAGAAGTACAAGAAACCAACATTAACTTTGATTACCTGTGCTAGTGGTACACCGAATGAACCAAACCGTACAATGGTAAGGGCTAAACTAAGCTCAATTACTGATTTAACGGATAAGACAGCTAAATACTTTAAGTAAAAAAAGACCAACTCGGATGAGTTGGTCTTTTTACATATAATCTTATGATTCATCAATGCTGTCTAGTAGGACGTAGTTAACTTTACGTAGTGACATTAAGTCTTTTCCACCAGCATATGAGATTGATGATTGTAGATCTTCTTTCATTTCTAGAAGGGTGTCTTCAATGTTTCCCTTAAATGGGATTAACAATTGACGACCTTCAACGTTGTGGTGTTCACCTTTTTGTTTGGCAGAAGCTGAACCCCAGTATTGTTTGAATTTCTTACCATTCTTTTCAACGATTTCACCAGGTGATTCAACGTGGCCAGCGAAAACTGAACCAATCATCATCATGGTTGCACCGAAACGAATTGACTTAGCAAGATCACCGTTAGTACGGATACCACCGTCGGCAATCATTGGCTTAGTAGCAGCTTTTGAGCACCACTTAAGTGCTGAAAGTTGCCAACCACCAGTACCGAAACCAGTCTTGTACTTAGTGATGCATGCCTTACCAGGTCCAATTCCAATCTTAGTAGCATCGGCGCCGGCATTTTCGATTTCACGAACAGCGTCAGGTGTACCTAAGTTACCAACTATTAGGAAGGTTTCTGGGATTTCTTTTTTGATGTATTTAATCATCTTGATAACGAAGTCTGAGTGACCATGAGCCACATCAATAGTGGTGTATTCAGGAACGGCGTTAGCAGCTTTTAATTCGTCGATAAATTCGTATTCATCATCTTTGATACCAACACTAATTGAAGCAAATAAACCTTTCTTGTGCATGCTTTGAACAAATTCTAGACGTTGTTCCGGTTGGAATCTGTGCATTACATAAAAGTAATCATGTTGAGCCATCCAAGTAGCTAAGTTTTCGTCCATGACTGTTTCCATGTTTGCGGGAACAACGGGTAATTGGAATTTATGTGGGCCGAATTGAACTGAAGTATCAGCTTCACTACGGCTCTTAATGATACATTTTTCAGGTAATAGTTGAACATTGTGGTAATCAAAAGTTCTCATTATAATGACCTCACTTTATTTATGATCTTCCCATACGTTTTTCAAAATGTTTGTAGATTCACGGTCTGGACCGACAGCGAAGGTGCATAGTTCAACGTCAGTTAGTTCAGCAACGCGGTTTAGATAATTTTGTGCATTGGCGGGTAGTTCTTCGACAGTTTTGCACTTTGTGATATCTTCTGACCAACCAGGTAGGTCTTCAAAGACAGGTTCGCACTTGTCTAAGAAGTCTAGGTTAGCAGGGTAGTATTTGATTAATTCACCATTGTATTTGTAGCCAGTACAGATACGAACGGTTTCAAAACCAGATAATACATCTAAACAGTTAAGTGATAGATGGGTGATACCAGAAGTACGAACGGCGTGTTGTAGGACAACGGCATCTAACCAACCAATACGGCGAGGACGCTTAGTAACAACACCATATTCATGAGCAACTTCACGAATACGATCAGCACGTTCATCAAATAATTCAGTTGGGAAAGGACCGTCACCAACACGTGAGGTGTATGCCTTACATACACCAACAACAGAGTTGATACGGTTAGGGCCAATTCCTGTACCAGTAGCCGCATTTCCGGCGGTAGGGTTAGATGAAGTAACGTATGGATAAGTTCCATGGTCGATATCTAACATTGCGCCCTGTGCACCTTCAAATAGTACTTTTTTGTCGTTATCTAACGCTTCGTTAATTAGTAGAGAAGTGTCAGTAACGAATGGTGCAATCTTTTTAGCGTATGCGCTGTACTTAGTGAATATTTCATCGAAGTCAAAACCAGGTTGGTAATATAGTTTTTCTAGGATGTTATTTTTAATGCTTAATGCTTGGTGTAACTTGTCAGCAAAGGTATGTTCGTCAATTAAGTCGGCGATACGAATACCAATACGTTCTAGTTTATCCATGTAAGCCGGTCCGATTCCCTTATGGGTGGTACCTAATTTATGTTCTTTTTGTTCTTCTTGTAATTTATCAAACAAGATGTGGTATGGCATGATTACTTGGGCTCTGTTTGAGATACGTAGTCCAGAATAATCAAAACCATTTTCTTCTAAGTAGTCCATTTCAGAAATTAAGGTTTCTGGATTAACTACAACTCCGTTTCCGATGATGCTTAGTTTATCGGAATAAAAGATTCCAGATGGAATTAAACGGCAGTGAAATTCCTTGTTGTCAATAACGATGGTATGGCCGGCGTTGTCTCCGCCAGAATATCTTACGATCATATCAGCATCTTGACTTAGAAAGTCGGTAATTTTACCCTTTCCTTCGTCGCCCCATTGGCTACCTATAATAACGATTGATGACATCAAGTTCACCTCATATATTTCATTAAGTATTGAGGAGCGTGTTTCAACACTCCACGAAAGATTTTACCATGATGGAAAAATTAATCAAGAACTATTTGTACAAATGAGAAAATAATGTTCGGAAAAAAGATGAAAAACGAACAATAAGTATAATTAATTTTAATATAATAGTGAAAAAACGAATTTTGTATGTTAATATTAAAGCAAGATATTCGAAAGGATGGATTGTGATGATTGATCGTTATACCAGACCGGAAATGGGCAATGTATGGTCTAAATATAATCAATACGCCTCATGGCTAGCTGTGGAGGTTGCTGTTGACGAAGCTTGGGCGAAGTTAGGAGAAATTCCAGCAGAAGATTTAGCTAAGATTCAAAAGAATGCTACATTCGATGAAAAGGAAATTGAAGAAATTGAAAAGACTACCCATCATGATGTCGTAGCATTTACTCGTGATGTTTCAAGATACTTGGGCGATGAAAGTAAATGGATTCACTTTGGTATGACCAGTACAGATATCGTGGATACTGCGCAAGGTTATCGCTTGAAACAGGCCAATGCGATTATTCGAAAGGATATCGAAGAAATTATCGAAACTATCGGTAACAAAGCACTTAAGTACAAGGATACTGTTATCATGGGTAGAACCCACGGTGTTCAAGCTGAACCAACTACATTTGGTTTGAAGTTACTTCGTTGGTATGAAGAAATGAAACGTAACTTGGAACGTTTTAACATTGCATCTAAGGATGTTGAAGCTGGTAAGATTTCCGGTGCCGTTGGTACTTTTGCGAATGTCGATCCATACGTTGAACAATATGTGTGTGATAAATTAGGTATTCGTGCTCAATCAGTTGCCAGTCAAGTCCTACCTCGTGATTTACATGCAAATTACATTGCATGTTTGGGTGTAATTGCAACTAGTCTAGAAGAATTTGCAACCGAAGTTCGTGGTTTACAACGTTCAGAAATTCATGAAGTTGAAGAACATTTTGCTAAAGGCCAAAAGGGTTCTTCAGCAATGCCACATAAGAGAAATCCGATTGGATCAGAAAATATCTGTGGTTTAGCACGTGTTATGAGAGGCCACGTTGTGACAGCGATGGAAAACGTCGCATTATGGCATGAACGAGACATCTCTCACTCATCAGCAGAACGTGTTATTTTGCCAGATTCTACTATCTTAATTGATTATATGTTGCATCGTTTTAACAACATTGTTCGTGACTTAGATGTATTCGAAGACAGAATGTTAAGTAATCTAAATATCACAAATGGTCTAATCTACTCACAACGTGTGATGTTGAAATTAGTTGAAGCGGGAATGACTAGAGAAGCTGCTTATGACACAGTTCAACCACTTACTGCAATTGCTTGGGATGAAAACAAGCAGTTCAAGCCATTAGTTGAAGCAAGCGAAACAATTAACGAAAAACTTTCAAAAGAAGACATTGATGATGCCTTTGATTATCACTATCACATCCGCCACGTCGATGAAATTTTCAAACGTTGTGGTTTAATGTAAAACAAAAAGAGTTGGCAATCCGTCAGCTCTTTTTTTGTGTAATTTTTTAAAATCAGTTAGAATGAAATATAGGTGATATATAATGAATAAAAAATTTCAAATGACAAAAGAAGGATGGATATTTGCTGTCCTATTCTTCTTATTTACGGTTTATTACAGTTTCAGTAAAGCCCACTTTGCTCACTGGGGCAGTGTGAAAGTGACATTCTTTTTAGTTAATTGGTCAACATTATTGAGTTCATTAATTTATGCAGTGATCTTGGTATTGTTCTATCTAGTATGTACTTTGCTACCATCACGTCGCATTGTGGCCTTGCCAACAATTATTACATTATTACTAGCTGGACAAGAATTAGCACTTGCTTACTACACACTTCCAGTTGGTGATATTTTAGGTGGACTAGTACTATTGATTGGTACTTTGACCATCCTATACATGGCATACATCAACGCCAAGATTAGTTTTAACATCATCGATTCAATCGTCGATGCGGATGAAGGAAATTACTTCAAGCGTTGGTTTAACCGTGTGAAAGTGAGTCTAGCATACGATTGGAAACCACTAGTGATTTCAATTGTTATCTACATGATTATTAACGCGTCAATGCTAATGACATTAACATTTAAGTAAGAGTCAGCCAGGTCGGCTGACTTTTTTATTTTACATATACGTACCCATTAGATGTTTTTAATGGTAATATTAAATGAATAAAGGGGGAGTTTCAAATGTTCAAGAAAACATTATACATAATCGGATTGGCTGCGCTGGTCTCATTAGTATTAGTGGGGTGTGGTAAGAGCCAAGATTCAAGCCAATCAAGCAAGACAAACGGCGCAGGTCCAACTTCAAAGAAGGTTGCTGCTTCATCAACTACTTCTACCAGTTCAAGTAGTATGAGCAGTACATCAGGTAGCAATCAAACTAATGCACAAAGTTTAGACGATAAGACAATCGGATTATTAGCTTATGAATGGGTTCAAGATGAACAAGCAAAAGCTGAAGGCAAAAAGACTAATACCGACTTATATTCTCGCTATACAACCGTTATAAAGAGTAAGGTTAATGGTAATGATGATGGAAATGAGGAGGATTATTTCCTTAGCAGAATGTGCTACAACGGTCAAAATTCACAAAGTTCCAAATATAATCCCAAGAATTACAGTAGCCTAAACTTTAACGGTGATGGAGTAGCTGATATTTCATACAGTGTTCAAGGTTCAAATGTTAACATTAAATATACTGATTCAGCTCATCTAGGCAATAGATCTGAAGCTGAAGCTCCAAAAGCAAATAGTACTGTAAGCATTGACTCTTTAGTTAAGACCTACTACAGTACTCCCGCTCAAAAACAACATGTTAATAATTTTGGTAACTCGATCTTAACTGAAGATGAATGGAACAAACAATATAATAAATAAAATGACTAAATAAAAAAGACCCAGCGAAAGCTGAGTCTTTTTTATTTAGTCAAAGTATGTGTGCAAGAAGTCTTTGACGCGCTTCTTGTATGCGACTGGGTTGACCCAGAAGCTTTCTTCATGACCTGCACCGGGCACAATCCATAGTTGCTTTGGACCGTTTGATGCGGCGTAGTTTTCATAAGACATGTAAGTTGGCACGTAGATGTCGCTGTCCCCGTGAATGAATAGGGTAGGCAAATCGTTTTTCTTCAATGCTTCAGTACATGAGGCATTGTGCAAACGATATCCAACTTTGTACCAGTTAATCGCGCTAACCAATGGTTCGATTGGGTAAGGAGGTAAGTGGTATAAATCCTTTAGTAAGTAGTTGAATTCGTCACCAACATTGGTGTATCCGCAATCAGCGATGATTGCCTTTACTTGTTTTGGTAAGTCCTCACCACTTAGCATTGTGACAATTCCGGCTCCCATACTGATACCAAACATTAGGATTTCAGCATCGTCACCGACTTTTTCGAGGACTAGCTTAATCCAACGAAGGTAGTCGATGCGGTCCTTCCATCCATAGCTTACGTATTTACCATCACTATCACCGTGGGCACGATCGTCAGGAGCTAGGACGTTAAAACCTAGTTCGTGGTACATCTTAATGAAGTTTGCCATTGTCTCACGGTTACATCCAACTCCGTGGGCCATGATGATTGTTTTCTTTGTTTCTTCCTTTGCAGGAACATATGAAGCAATCATTTTTTCGCCTGTGTCGACTTCGTTTAACACCCATTCTTCCTTTGGAATAGCGTGGAACCAATCGACATAACGGTAGTATGCGTATGCAAAACGTAATTGGCTAGTTTGTGGGACAGGTTCGTCGTCCTTTCTGCTCATACCTAGTTTAAATAGGTAGTTACTGAACATAAAAGCTCCTGCCCCAACTGCAGTAGACATTACACCTAAAGCAGCAGCAGCTTTTTTAAATCCCATAAAAATCACTCCAATGTTATTTAGTCTGTAAGATAAATATCCTTTAATTTAGCAATATCTGCGTCAGATAGGCCAATAAATTCGTGCAAGAAGTTATTGATATTACCATATTTTTCTTTAATGGTAGCCATCGCAGCATCGAAGTATGATTCATCAACAGTGTATAAGTCGTGTAGGTTTTGACGAAGTTCGTCAGTCATACCGTACTTGCTGTATTGATCAATTTTTACTTGAATGAATGGTTTCATTGCTTCTTTTGATAATAGGTAATCTTTTTTGATGGTTTCTTCATCAACGCCTAAAGCGAATAAGAAGAACGCAGCAGATAGACCAGTACGGTCCTTTCCTTGCGCGCAATGGAATAGTACGGCACCGTCGCCAGTGTTAGCTAATAAGGTCTTGAAAAGATTTTTAAAAGCCTTTTGTGCGGATGGACTAGTTACCATTGATTGGTATGAATTAATCATATTTTGTTTGCCACGATTGGCATCATCCATGTACTGTTCAGCGTATTGCTGTTCAGTCTTGTCGTGACCGCTGTTGAAGACAGGGTTAGCGATAAGCTTAATCTTGCTTGATTTTTTATCAGGTGCCTTTGTTCTTTCTGTGTCAGATCTTAAGTCGACATCGAAATTAATGCCATAGTCTTCTAAAAAGGCTAAATCTGAATCTGATAGTTCAGCAAGATCACCTGAGCGCAGGACTTTATTCCATTTTACAAAACGGCCATCTTTGGTTTGGTATCCACCAAGTTCACGGAAGTTATAGCCGTTTTTAATGTCTAATAATCGTTGTTGTGACAAAATTCATACCTCCCATATTAACGCAAATATTATTTATTATATTGTAAAAGAAAATAGCCAATAATGAAAGCTAGAAGAAATAATATTTTCATTGATATTACAAATGTTAAATAAACATTTCTTTTATCTTTTTAATTATAGTTACGGTAATTTTTGTGTTATGATGTTTCGAATTAAAATTATAAAAAGATTAAAAATAAGACAATCTAAATGCATTGAAAAATTCTTTTAAAATATGAATTTTAAGCCATTTATTAGACAATATGTATTGTTTAATCGATAAATATTAAATGATTCTTCAAAACGTTTTAAATTTCTTTAAGAAGATGATAATATAGTGATTATATAAAATTACCCTCAATGCGCGCTTTTTAATGAAATAACAGCGCAAAATAATAAATTTTTAGAAAAAGTTTTAAATTAAAGTATTAAAACCTCGATTGAATTTGAAAGGACCATTACTATGCAATACAACAAGCAACAATTTAACAAAGTAAAAGATAAGAAAGTGATGAAGAAAGTTAAGAAACAATGGGTCGTAGTATCCGTTGCGACATTAGCTTTTTTGGGAACCACTGCGTACACCATGGGTGGAACAGAAGCTCATGCGGATGGTACTAGTGGAGGCACTACTAATAACAGTAATACTACTAACGGCAATACTACTAGTGGTACACAAAATAATAATCAAAGTGCTGGTAGTGGAAATGCCGCAACTAACACTAACACTGCTGCCACTAACACTAACACTAACACTGCCTCAACTAACGGGACCAGTGCGTCTTCAGGAGCCAGTGCGTCTGCTCCAGTTGTTACTGTAGGAACTACTAATGGTCAAGCTCCTAGCTTTAACAACAATGATGATTCAGCTACTTATGCCCAACAAATTCAACAAGGTTATCAAGATGCTTACAATGGTAAGGCAAACAACTCGGGTACTTTAACCGGACAAGCAATTAACTACTACAATGCTGGTTATGCAGCCGCAGCTGCAGTAATGAACGATTACAACCAAAAGACTCAAGGAATTGGTGCCGGTACTCAAGATTACACTTACTATGGAAACACACCTAATAGAAAAGATGATGCTGGAAACGTTAAAGTTGCCAGCTTAAGTTCAAGTGGAGCCAGTCTAGCAAACAATACTGCGGCAAATACAACTGCATCTAACAATTCTTCATCTGGTGCTGCGTCTAGTAACGGAAGTGGATTTACTGGTGCATCAACTACCAATCCACAAACTGCATTAACAGATGGAACTCCACAAAACTACAACAGTCCGGATTCTCCATACCGTGGTGGTGCCGATACTCCATATTCAGCATACACTTCAACACAAAACTACGAACAACAATTACTATCTAAGTTCTCAAATGTTAATAACGTCAGTGTGCAATCATCTAATCAAATTGGGGCTTCAATCATTCCTCAAGCTAGCGATGCAATTATCCAACAAGCACGCCAGCAATATGCTAACTACGCCGGTTTGGCGAAGGCTTTTGATACTGCCACAAACATGACATTGGCAATGCAAGGTTACAACGATGCCGAATCAGGTAAGTGGGTCGGTATTGCTCCTGGACAAGCAAGCAAAGGAAATCAAGATTTCTACATGAATTCATTCGCAGGAATCAGAAACTCATCTAACCCATATGATCAAGCATACTTGGGTGCCAAAGACTCAATTGCGAACTCTTTTGACAGCTCTAACAACTTTAAGGTTAATACTGCGTTTAACCCAGTAAATACATCTAATCAATACTACAACATGGGTTACAACGATGTTGTTAACCAAGAAACCGCCAAGGGATCTGGTGTGGTCTTTGTTTCTAATGGTGGCCAATTCTTCAATGTTTTGACAGGTCAAACTGGTGCAATGAATGCCGGTGGTGGTAATGTTGCTAACAATGTTATTAAAATTAAGATTGTCGGTGATATCGATTTAACAGCACTTACTGGTACTGGTGGTGAATACGCAAATATTAATGCAACCGGTTCATCTATCACAATTGATGGACAAAACCACATGATGGATTTCCATGACATGGATTACACATTCACTAACAGTAACTTTACTGATTTGTATCTTCAAAATTTCCAAACACTTTATGCTGCCAACTATTATGGTCCATTCCGTGTCGGTTCTAATGATAATATTCATTACTCCAATATTAACTACATTGGTGGACAATTGCTTAGTGCGACCTCACAAAACGTATACTTCTCCGGAAATGTTAACGTTTTAAATCCGGTTAACTACAACAATCTTGGAAAATCAGCTTACTACAACTCTCCATTCACCCAAAATGTCCTAACTGTTGGTGGTGGGAACCAACAAAACCTTGAAGTGCAAAACTTCGTTCTAGAAAATAATTCTCATTACTTCGGAAATACTTCACCAGTATATGGTGGTAACGCTATTGAATTGTACGGGAACATGACACTTGGTCAAAATTCCAAGATGACCCTTGCCAGTCGTGATACTGGTGGACAAGGTGAAAACGGAATTAACAGCTCTAACATGGCAATTTACTTTCGTAGTTCATCAGCCAACTTGAACGTGGCTAAGGATGCGGTCTTAAATATTATTCCATTAGCTTCACAAACTGCTAACCGTCTATCAGGTGGTATCTTCATGAGTGGGGGTAACATCACTGTCGATGGTGGTACCATCAACTTCCAAGCATATAACGGTACTGCTGGTTACTATAACCAAGCAATCGATATGCAAGGGGCATCCACAATTAAAGTTATCAACGGTGGATTAGTTAAGGCACTTGAAGCTGGTTTGCCACAAACAACTGGAACTTATTACACTTCTGATGGTCGTCAAGCTACTTTATATGGTTTGATTGCCAACGAAAATAACAATGGTAACTTCTATGTTGGCAATGGAGGTAACTTGATTGTTGGACTTACCGACCAAAATGGTGGATATGTAACTCCATACTACGGTAACTTAACTATTAATGGTGTTGGTAGTGATCACGTCATCTTCTACAATAACAACACTACCAATAATACTTTCCAAACTGGTGGTAACCAAAAAGGAATTAATGCATACAACGTCGGAATAAAGGATTCATCCAACCGTATCACTCCTCTTTACTACTTTAACCTTCCATCAGGTAGTGTTAACTACACTGGTGTCGATGGTTCTGGTAACCCAGTCAGTGGAAGTGTAAATACAACCCAACTAGAAATTCAAAGTATTCCTGCCGTTCAATTCGTAGGAACTAGTGGGGTTTCTGTTGATAATAACGGAAACACTGTTATTACTTCATACGCAAAATTGACCAACTACAACTCAATTTTAGGGCAAAAACTTTACTACCAAGTTGGATACTCTGGAACTGATCCACAAGGTAATTTCAATAATTTAACAACTTATCCAAACTCATCGACACAAGATTTATATTCAAATGCCGATCCTAACCTCTACACTGGGGCAATTAACGTTCCAACCAACTACGCTGGTGAAATTATCCCAGTTACTTTTGTATTACAAAAGAGTGCAATCGGAAACGTTAACCCTCAATTTGTAGGGATGCGTTTCAAGTATGGTTTGACCAGTGTTAACAACATCGTTAACACTAGTCCATCGGCAGGAACTAATAACTACACAATCACAATTGAAGGTTACAACACCGGTAGTAACGGAAAAGTAACTGAAAATGGTGATATGGGAATTACTGCCGGTAGTACAGCTGTTCAACAAAATGGTATCGTTGATGGTTTAGCCGATGCCTCTGCTGGTAACACCAATGCCAAGAATGCAGAAAGTTTCGCTACCAGAACAAGTACCGACTACACAGGTGCTTACAATGATGCCCAAAGTGGATATGCAGCATTTAATAAGAATTCACCATTATCATTGGATGATTTAAAACAAACTACTGGATTTAACGCTGCTGTTAACCCGGTTGCCTACATCCAAGGTTACCAAAAGGCCGCTTATGATGCCGGTGTTAGTGATGCCCATTTCGGTATTACTAGTCCGCAATTACAAAATATTCCTGGTTATCAAGATGGTGTAAACCAATATAACCAAGCATATCTAGTTGGACTAGATCCAAGTAAGGCATCACTACCATTATCAACTCTTCAATCACAATACGGACTTGCTTCAACATACTTGGGTATTCCAGCATCAGCTACAACAACTGGTTTATCCGATGCCCAAGGTGCTCTTTCATTCGTTCAAGATGAAAGAAACGCGATTATTAACAGTACATCCGGTGGATACGGAACTGTTCTATCAAACCCAACGCAAAAGAATGCTTATTTGGATGCGGAAGCGGGTTATTTCAATGCGGTTAAAAACGTATCAAACCCAACCGCTGCTAATCCAAATCCTAACGCAAGTAAGGCCGAACAAGCCGGTTTCCAATATGGACAATCATTGATTAACGGTGCACTAGCTAAGCAAAGACCAACAGTTGTAAACCCATCTGCTGGTATCTACAACTTGTCTGCCGCTCAATCAGCATACGATGCTGTTCAAGCAGCATTGATTCATGCGGTTTCTAACATTTCATCAGAATCAAGTACTACAAGTCACGGTGCCTTATCTGACGATTCATATGTAGGGGACAAGACTGTCTACAAGAGTATCAAGTATGGATACTACAAGGCGGCTCAAGGTCAAACCGACATTAATCTAACATCTCAAACAGAATCAAAACTAGACTTGCTTGAAGAAGTTGGATACATCTTATACGTTCAACCAAAGGCTTACGAACAAGGGGCGCAAACTTTCAACAACAAGCAAGCTAACACAGCCGCTAACAACCCATACAACAACTCAACAATTGGTCAACAATCATTTAACAGTGGTTTCTCAGATGCCCAAACTGCCTTCAACCAAGGTCAATCTGATGGTCTTAACACTGTTAAGAATAGCGCTAATCCACAAGGGGTTCAGTATCCAAATTCTGTAATTCCAGCCAACTATCAAAAAGATGAAAACCTATCTTCTTCATACTACACTGGTTATAAGGGTGCTGTTGATGGTTACAAAGACGGGGTGTCATCCACTACTGGATCAAACACCAACAACAATCCTACAAATCAAACGACTGCTAACTATGAAACTTCATACCAAAATGGTAATGCACAAGGTAGACAACAAGCAGGGGCTAATGACTATGTTAACAACACTGTTAGCCAAACTGTTGCCAATAGTGATACCAACTATGCTACTGGTGTAAATACTGCTGCTCAAGGACATTCAGATGGATATTCTCAAGCACAAAGCCAACCAGGAAACTCAAATATTACCACTAATAACACTGATAAAACCTATGTAACTGGATTTAACACTGGGGTTAGTGATGAACGTTTAGATGCAACCAAGAACATCGATGCTAGTGCATTCAACCAAGGTGCACAGGATTACATTAATAACTTGCCTATTTCTGTCAGTGGTCATGAGAAATACTACATCGCATACTACAGTCAAGGTTACGATGCCGCTAGACAAGGTCTATTGGATGCTCGTGATGGTAAAAGCCAAAGCTTACCAACTTTTACACCTTCAGCTAACAAGGCTGATCCAACATACGTAAACAGTAGTACAATTGTTGCTCAATTCACTACTAACCTACAAAACGCATACAAGTTGGGATATAATTCATTCAAAAATGATGTGACAACTGGATTCAGTGATTCAAATAATGCACTAGCTAATAACCAAGCTGCACTAACTGCTAACGATGGTAATAAATTGGTTGCTTACAATGTTGCAGCTGATATCTTTAACACTCAACTAGCATCATTGGAAAATACTAAATACAATAACCAACAAAGTCCTAGTGGTACTTTGTACACAGATTTGCAAAGTTGGTTCAACACCCAAGCTCAAGCTGATTACCAAAATGGTGAAAGCATTGCCAAGAAGACAACTGTTCCACCAACTGCAGGTAACACTCAACCACAAATTTCATTTGGATTCCTACAAGCTGGTTTTAACGACCTAACTAATGGATACAATGGAACAACTGGAAACACTGTTAACACCAAATCTCAAGGTTACGTTGATGGTGTAAAGCAACAACAAAACTTAAATACAGGGATTAATACAGCTAAGACATCAGTTCAAAACAACACACCAAGCGATCCAGATCAATTGGATGCCTACAATGGTACCAAGGCTGGATACATGGATGTGGCTACTGGTTCTAAGACAATTACTTCCCAATATGACAAGGTCTTCGTTGATGCATATAACAAGGCTTATTCAGATGGCGCTAGTTTAGCCAACGAAGCATTGCAACAATTGAGTCAAAACCAATCAGCAACTGATGCAACACTAAACGCTGATGGCGCTAAGAACGTTGCTTACACAGCAGCATACAAACAAGTAATGGATGGATACCATTCAGTTCTTCGCATGACTACTGGATCAACTCCTGATTCAAACGCTAACTACCAACAAGGTCAAACAGTTGGTCATACCTTCATGAATGACTACAATGCTGCCGAAGCTAAGAGTAATCCAAAGGTATCTGACTCACCATCACAAACTTACCATGGTGTTGTTGATGCATTGAACAATGCTTCTGCAAACGGAACTATCCAACCAATCACAAGTAGTCCGAATGGAACACTTTACATTGATGGATACAACCGTGCCGTCGCAGATATCAACAAGGCTTCTGCAGATGCTGTCAGAGACTTTGACAACGGGGTTCAACCAAACCCAAGTCAAGAATCAACAGCAGCTATTCAAGCTGGTTACACTCAAGCTTACCAAGCATTAACTACTGGATTTAAGCAAGGATTGAGTAATCCAAACTCATCTGCTCCAGCTAACACCAACGCTGCCGCTGGTTTTGTAAATGGACAAGCTACCGCTAAAGGATATGCTGATGCCATTAAGGACTTTAACAATGGTAGTAACAACCCTAACGCCAACACAGAACCTGGTTACGCAGATACTATGAACGCTTTGCTTGATGCACAAAAGAAACAACGTAATAACAACAACACAACCACGGTTTATGGATTAGCTTACTCACAAGCCTTAGGTGCTAACGATGGTTTGGCTGCCGTTAAGAATAATTCTTCAACTAACGATATCCCAACCAACGTTCCAAGCACTGTTAACCCATTTGCATACCAAGATGGTTACCAAGGATCTGTTGATGGTTACAAAGATGGTTCGGCATCTACTGAAGGAACATCTACTAACAACAGTGCTGCGCAAGCAAACAACCCAATTTACCAAAATGCTTACAAGCAAGGTAATACAGCTGGTCGTCTTCAAGCCGGTGCCAATGACTACACTAACGGTACTGTTAGCCAAGCTGAACAACAACAAGATAAGAACTACGCAACCGGTGTATCAATTGCCGAAAATGGTTATCAAGATGGGGCTAGTGGTGTAACTAAGCAAGGACAAGATAAACCATATACAACTGGTAATGCTCAAGGTATCCAATCTGCCGATGGGGTAAAACAAGCTCAAGCACTAAATAGTACAGATAATGGACTATCAGGTGACTCCAAGAGTGCTTACTACGGAGTTAAGGATGCTTATGCATATGTTGCTAATCCAAATATTCCAAATACTCAATTGCCTTCATATGGTGTAAGTGGAATTAATACGCAATCAAATGCCTACCAAGCTGCTTTTGTTGCTGCCAAGGCCAAGGCATTATCAGATGAAGCGCAAGGGGTTGCTACATTCCAAGCTAGCCAAGATAACACCTATGACACAACTTCAGCCAACGCAACTGTTGATACTAAGGCAATGAGCAATGGTTACAACCAAGCTCAAAAGGGTTACAATGCATCAACCACAAATACTTTTGATACTACCAACAAGAGTGCTTCATACATTGCTGGTAACACTATGTACAACGATATTCAATCAGGTATTAACGATGCCAAGACTAACCCAACTCTAGGCGCTAACTACACTGGTTCAGCAGTAAGAGTTGCTGCTTACGATGGTACTGCTGGAGCATTTAATGATGTTTTGAAGAACACACCAAATGCTTCTGCAACACCACTAAGTCGTGATGCTAACCAATCTAAGGCATACGTTGACGCATATAACAGATCAAGAGATATCGCAATTCAAGATGGTGCTAATGGTGCTTTGGCATACGTCAGAGGACAAAACCAAGCTACTGGTAGCGATGCCGATTCACAAGCGTTTAACTATGGTTATGGTCGTGCCCAAACTGGATTTAGCGATTCAAAGAACATTGGATCAGCTCAAGCATCTGATGCAGCATACATGACAGGTTACAATGCATACCAATCTGAAAATGCAGGTAATAGTGATGCTGTTAATGGAAATACTTCTAGCCAAAATTCAGTTTCTGATAAACAATCTTATACTGATGCCATTAATGCATATAGAGATGCTTATGGTCAGCTACTCCAAAATCCTGATGCGACAACACTTCCAGATATGACCGGGAAATCCCCAGCATATAAAGATGCGTATAATGTGGCAGTAGGTGAATTAAAACTTGATTATCAAACTGGATACCAAGCTTTAGCTAATAATGAGGTTAATGGGGTTTCAGTACCTGCTGGATCAAATCAATATTCAACAGCTATGAGAGCTCAAGGATTAAGTGAAGCGCAAAAAGGTTTCAGATTTGGATATTTATCTCAACCACTAACACTAAAAACTACGGCTGCTAAGTATGGACAGTCAGAAGGTCAACAAATTTTAGCGGCTATTAGAGACGTATCAAGTACAGGTGAGTATAATACTCAATCTACAGACCTTATTTATATTACTGCTGGTGCTGCTGCAACCGATGCTAAAAATGCTGTTGATAATAATCCAGATGTATCTAACCAACCTTCACAAAATAATGCTAATAATAATAATCCGGTATATCCTATTGCATACACCAATGCGGTTAATACAATGCAAGCTAACTACCAAAACGGTGCTCAACAATACCTAAGTAGTCAAGCTGCTCCTGCTAACGCAACTTATGAATACACCATGGGTTACAACGATGCGCAAAATGGATTTGCTGCAGGATTTAATGGAACATCCATGCAAAATAATCATAGTCAAACACAAGTTGCTCAAACGGCCGGTCAAAAGGCATTACAAGGTTACAACGATGCCGTTTCAACTGGTCAAATCAACTACCCAGCTGGAACTGATCAAAACCAAATCGATGCTAACAATGGTGCGTCTCAAGCACTTACTGACATTAGTAACGGTCTTTCAAACAACGATTCTGCATACACTTCATACAGTAATGCATTCAAGTTGGCTTACGCCAAGGTAAAACAAGCAGCACAAACTGCTTATGACAAGGGTGCAAGCGGATATGTAAATGGTGACAGCAACACTACTGCTACCGATCCAATTTCCAAGGTTCAAAGTGCAGGTTACAATGCTGCTAAACAAGGTCATGATTTACAACAAGCTGGTCAAACCTTAACTGAAGCGCAAAAGAATAATTCAGCTCTAAACACTGGTTTCAATGATTCTAAGTCAGGAAACGAAGGATTAGCCGCAGCTGGTAGCAATACCACTCCAAACATGACTAACTGGACTCAACCACAAAAAGATGGTTACCAAGGTACTGTCGATGCTTACGCTAACGGTCAATCAGACGGTCAAATGCCTGATTTAACTGGTAAGAGTCAAGCATACAAGGATGCATACACTACTTCTTATAATGATGCTAAGCAAAAGGCTACCCAAGGGGCCAACGCTGCATTGACTGGCCAACCAGTGGATCAAACTGGATGGACTCAAAAGCAAAAGGATGCATATGCAACTGGTGTTACTAACGCCAACAATGCGTACAAGCAAAACCAAGACAACGTGAATGCAACCAACCCATACTCTGCAGGTAGTGATGGTTCAGAATCATTCGATGGAGCCAAAGCTGGTTTTGCTGACGGTACTAATGGTGGACAAACTTCACTAGACGGTAAGTCAGACGTATTCAAGGCTGCCTACAACAAGGCTCAACAAGAAGCTAGACAAAATGCTCAAGCCGGTATCGATGAATTTACTGCTAACAAGAGTAATACTGCCAACGCAACCGCAACCGACGCTAAGAACGTAGCTCACAATGATGGTTATACCCAAGCTCAAGCCGGATACAACGGTCAAACTGGTCCTGGTATCAATACCAATGATCCAGCATACAAGGCAGGTCAACAACTACGTACTGATGAAAACACCGGTGTTTCAGCAGCTCAACAAGCAACTGGCAGTGATGACAAGTCATTCACTCCAGTCAATGCTTCTCAAAAGGCTGCTTACGATGCCGCTTTAGCTGGTATCACAGCTGGTGCTAATAACAACAATAACGGTCAAAGTGTCTCTGAAGGAGACTCTGCTCAAGCTAAGGCATACACAGATGCGTACACCCAAGCTCATGCACTAGGTATGCAAAAGGCTGCTGACGGTGCGAACGCATTTAATGCAGGTCAAGCAGATAATTCCGATAAGAGTTTGGCTGGTCAAGCTCAAAGCCAAGGGTACAAGGATGCTCAAAGTGGTCACGATGCCGCCGTTAATAAACAAACACCAACTGAAGCACAAAGAAACAATCCATCATTCATGGCTGGATACAATGCTGCTCAATCTGCTCGTACAGGTCTATCTGACATTGAAAAGGGTGCCACAACCCCAACTAGCCACGCTGATAACAGTGCGTACACCCAAGCTCAACAAGCTTACAAGGATGCAAGTGATTCAATTGCTGCTAACCCAGACAACCCAGCAGCAACTACTAATACTTCACCTGCATATCAAGAAATCTACAAGCAAGCCCAAGCTGACTTGAAGAATAACTACGATTCAGGTAAGCAACAATTCATGGATGCTCAATCAAGTGCTAACACTAGTGGCGCTTCATCCGACCAAGGTAAGGGTAGAATTAGCCAAGGTTACGCTGATGCTCAAGCTGGTTTCAATGCTGCGATTAACGGTCAAACCATTACTAATCCAAACGATGCTCAAAAAGCAGGGATGGACGCTGCTAAGACAGTAACTGACACTGTTAAGGCTTCAGTGGGTGGTTCATACAAGAACAGTAGTGACCCAGTTGCTCAAGCAGCCAACAACGCAACTCAATCGGCACACAATGATATACTAAGCGACCCAGATCACGCTGATGTATCAACTGATCCAAGCATCGCTAATAACCCTGTAAAGGCGGCTGCTTACAAGCAAGCGCAAGAACAATACAAGGCTAACTACGATGCCGGAACTAATTCATACTTGAATAACACTACTGAACCTAGTGATGATCTAGGTAAGAAGGGTTACCAAGAAGCAAATGAAGGATTCACTGCTGGTTTCAGCGGTCAAACATCAATTGCTAACCAACACAGTGCAGCCCAAAGCGGACTATCCGCTGGTGAACAAGCACTTGCTGGTTACAACAATGCATTATCTCTAAAGGATGAAAATGCGAATGCACCACAAGTCGAAAAAGATGGTAACAACGGTGCCAAACAAGCATTTGCTGATGCTAAGAACAATACTTCAATGAGTGCCAGCGACCTTGCTAAAGAACCGGTAGCCTTCCAAGCTGCCTACAACAAGGCCAAAGAAATTGCTAAACAAGCCATCACAGACGGTGCGACCGCATTCGCAAGTGGTCAAGTTCGTCCAACAGTGACTGACGCCATCACAGATGCCCAAGCTAAGGCTTACGATGATGCACGTTCTGGATACGATGCTGCCAAGACTGGTGCAACGTTGACCCAAGAACAAAAGAACAACCCATCATTCATGGCTGGGGTAAAGGCATATCAAGATGCACAAACCGGTCGTACTTTATTTAATGAAGGAAAATCATTACCAGGTGATGCAACTACAGCTGAAAATCTAGCTTACAACGCCACTAAGGACGCTTATACAGCTGGTGCAAGTGATCAACCACAAAGAAGTGATTTGAATCAGCAACCTGGTATTTACCAAGATGAATATTCAGATTCTTATGCAGATGCTCAACAAAAGGCCCAATCAGGTGCTAGTGAAGCATTTGGGAACTCAACTTCTAAGGTAGATCAAAGCACTTGGACCCAAGCTCAAAAGGATGCTTACAACACTGGTAAGGCGAACGCCGAAGCTGGTTTCGATAAGACTAAGCAAGATGTTACCGCTCAAAATAACTACCCAACTGGTAGTAACTCCGGTGAAGCATTCGATGGTGCTAAGGCTGGTTTCTCAGACGGTAAGTCTGGTGCAACCACTGACCTAACTAACAAGACTCAAACATTCATTAACGCATACAATGCTGCTAAGCAAGAAGCACAACAAGCTGCAAAAGCGGGTGCTGATCAATTCAACGCTCAACAAAGTGACTCCGCTGATGCTAATGCTAAGGATGCGCTAAGTGTTGCTCACGTTAATGGCTACACCCAAGCTCAAAACGGTTACAACGCCCAAAACAATAACACTGTTGATAATGGTAACAAGGACACTTCTTACCAATCAGGTGTGCAAACTGCCAAGGACGTTGCCAAGGGTTCTGCCGACGCTTTAACTGATCCAAGTAAGAAGGATTCATACAACTCTGGTTCAGCTGCTCAAGATGCTGCCTACAAGGCGACCGTTAATGGTTACCTAGACGGTAGTAACGGCAATAACGATAACGCAACAACTACTGACCCTAGTCAAGCTAAGGCTTACAACGATGCATACCAAGCTGCTAAGCAAAAGGGTGAACAATCCGCAACCACTGGAGCTATCTCATACATTGCTGGTAATACTAAACCAACTGGTAATTCAGCCGAAAGTCTTGCTCAACAAAAGGGTTACCAAGATGCAACAGATGGATACAATGCTGCAACCAACAAAGATGCAACAATTCCAACTAACGCAACTGATGCCTACAAGACTGGTTTCAATGCCAATAAGTCTGGTCAAGCCGGAATCAACGACATCGAAAATGGTACAACTACTGCAAACGTTGTCGATTCTGCTTCATATAACAAGGCTCAAAAGGCATACGATGATGCTTCTAAGGCAATCAGTTCCAACCCAGATTCACCAGCAACTGCTAGTGATAGTTCACCTGTATACAAAACTGCTTATACTAAGGCCGTTAACGACTTGAAGCAAAACTACCAAAATGGTACTAACCAATTCGTTAACGGTAGCAAATCTGCTGACACTTCAGGTGCTAAATCAAATCAAGCTAAGACGCAAATTGAACAAGGTTACGCTGATGTTCAACGTGGTTTCAACGACAAGATTGATGGAAAGACAACTAACAACGCCAATGACACTACCCAAAAGGGTGCCGACATGGCACAAAAGGTTATCGATTCCGTCAACGGTGTCGCAACCGACAACGTCTCAAGCAGCAATGATCCAATTGTTCAAACCGCCAACAGTGCAGCTGGACAAGCAAAACAAGATCTACAAAATGATCCAGATCATTCAACTATTTCAGACGACGCAAGCATTCAAAACAACCCAATCAAGGCAGCTGCTTACAAGGTTGCTGTTAACCAAATGCATCAACAATACGCAGATGGTTCAAGCGACTACTTGAACAACCAAACCAAGCCAAGCACTGATTTAGGTAATCAAGGATACAATGACGCCCAAGCTGGTTTTGCTGCCGGATTCAATGGTACAAGCGTTCCTAACGAACACAGTGCTACTAAGGCTGGTCAAACAGCTGGACAATCTGCATTGTCAAGTTACCAAGAAGCACTATCAAACAAGAAGGATACTTCAGGCGATGCAATGCAACAACAAGCTAACTCTGCTGCCCTTCAAGCATTTGATGATGCTAAGAACCTAAAGACAACTGATATCTCTAAAGAACCATTTGTTGCATACCAATTGGCATACCAAAAGGCACAACAAGATGCTGCTGTTGCAACTACTAGTGGTGCGACAGCATTTGCTAACGGTGAAACCAGACCAACTGGTGACGATGCGCTAAGTCAAGTTAAGCAAGCAGCTTACGACTACGCTAAGTCAGGTTATGAAGCTGCTAGAGACGGTAAGATTACCGATGATGATAAGAAGAATCCATCATTTATGGCTGGGGTTGATGCATACAACCAATCAGTTAAGGGACACGATGCATATGTAAATGGTGAAAAATTACCAGATGATGCTAGTTCTGCCGAAAAGGCTGGTTATACTGCTGCCCAAGATGCTTACTCAAGTGGTAAGAATGACAGCGCTAAGCCAAGTGATTTAGGTAGCAAACCAGAAGCATACCAAGACGTTTACAACAATGCTTATGCCGATGCCCAAGCTAAGGCAACAATCGGTGCTTCTGAAGCATTCAATAACACTACTCCAGTTAGCCAGGATGGTTGGACTCAAGCTCAAAAGACTGCTTATGCAGCTGGTAAGCAAAACGCAATTGCGGCATACAACGACACTAAGTCCGATAACACCAAGGCTAATCCAAATGCTACTGGAACAGATGCTGCACAAGCATTTGATGGTGCTAAGGCTGGTTTTGCTGCTGGATCAACAGGAATCACTCCTGATTTATCAGGCAAGTCCAACACATTCCTAAATGCCTTCAACAAGGCTAAGAATGAAGCTAGTGCTGCTGCTAACGATGGTCTTAAGGAATACGAAGCAGGTAACAGTGATTCTGCTACTGCTTCAAACGACTCATTAAACCAAGCTCACAAGGCTGGTTATCAAGCTGTATCAGATGGTTACCAAGCTCAAAAAGCTGGTAACGCTGATAATAATAACCAAAACGTTAATTACCAAGCAGGTATCAACTTAGCTAAGCAATTAGCAAATGGTACTAACGATGCCACAACTAACCCAAGCAACAACGGTAATGAATACAAGAGTACTCCTGCTCAAGAAGCCGCATACCAAGCAACATTGAACGGTTACAAGGATGGTGCCAATGGTAACTCTGATAACCAAACACCAACTGACGCAAGTCAATCAGTGGTTTACAACGATGCTTATGCTGCTGCTAAGCAACAAGCTCAAATGGATGCTGCAACTGGTGCTAGTGACTTTAACAAGGGACTAGACAAACCATACGGTGCAGACTCTCATTCAATCGCTCAAGCGAAGGGTTACCAAGATGCTAGTGATGGATATCAATTAGCTAAGAACAATAATGTTGCCTCATTACCAAGTGGTGCAACTACTGCTTACGTATCCGGATACAACGCATACAAGTCAAGTCAAGCTGGTCTAAACGATGTTGAAAACAACACCACTACCGACCATGTCGACAACGACGCATATGCTAAGGCGCAAAAGGCATACACAGATGCAAGTAATGCAATTGCCGCTAACCCTGACAAACCACAAACATCTCAATACAAAGACCCAGCTTACGTTGATGCTTACAACAAGGCCGTATCTGATTTACAAGCTAACTACCAAACTGGTCAACAACAATTTGATAGTGGGAAGAACGTTGCAGATACTACTGGCGTAACTTCACAACAAGCTAAGGATCGTTTGGCTCAAGGTTATGCTGATACCAAGTCAGGATTCGATTCAGTTGTTAACAACACACCAATCAGTAATCCAAACGCTGCTCAAAAAGATGGTATTAAGTCAGCTAAGACTGTTCAAGATGCCGTTAGTGGAATCGTAAACAGTAATACTGACAGCAATAACCAAGACCCTGTCTACACTAGTGCTACTCAAGCAGCACAACAGGCTAAGACAGACTTGGTTGATAATCCAGGACACAGTACCAACTCTGATGATTCAACAATCCAAAACAATCCAATTAAGAAGGCTGCTTACAAGCAAGCCATCCAAGCAATGCAAGTTCAATACAATGAAGGTGCAAATGCGTTTGTATCTAACCAACCAGAACCAAGCGACAAGCTAGGTCAAGATGGTTACCAAGATGCACAACAAGGATTTAACACTGGATTTGCTGGTACTAAGGTTTCAGATAACGCCGATAGTGGAATCCAAACTGGTAACAAGTACGGACTATCCGCATTGAATGGTTACCAAGATGCCTACAACGGTGTTTCAAACAGCAATACTGACGATGCTCCAAGAAATGATGCTAACAAGGCTGCTCTACAAGCTTTCGACGATGCCAAGACTGGTAATGTCACTGATCTATCTGACAAGTCATTGGCTTACCAAAGTGCATACAAGAAGGCACAAGGTGATGCTAAACAAGCACTTATCCAAGGTGCTCAAACATTTGCTGATGGAAACGCTAGTCCAGCCGTAACCAACGCCCCAAGTGGTGTTGCTGCTAAAGCATATGCCGACGCGGTGGCTGGTTACAAGGCTGCACAAGCCGGTGGTAATTACACTGATGAACAAAAGGCTAACCCACAATTTATGGTTGGGGTTAATGCTTATAACGACATGGTTTCAGGTCGTCAATTGTTCACCAGCGGTGGTCAACTAACTGGTAACGAATCAGCATCTGAAAAAGCTGGATACCTTGCCGCACAAGCTGCGTTTGCTGCTGGTAAGAACGACGAACCAAAGGATTCAACTTTGGCTAACAAGTCAGTTCAATACCAAGATGCATACAACAATGCTTACGACAACGCTAAACAAATTGCTACAAGTGGTGCCAACGATGCATATGCAACTAATCCATCAACAGATACTTCAAAACTATCTTCAACTGAATTAGATGCTTACAATGCCGGTAAGCAAAATGCTAAAACTGCATACAATGCAATCAAGGGTGACATTACAACTGCTAACAACAACATTGTAGACAGTGACGCTTACAACTCATTTGAAGGTGCTAAGGCTGGATTTGCTGCTGGTAAGACTGGTAACGACACTTCATTAGATGGTAAGTCAACTGCATACATCAACGCATACAAGAGTGCGAAGAACGAAGCTGCTCAAGCTGCAGCTGCAGGACTTGCAGAATTTGCTGCCGGAAAACCTGACACAGCTACCAATTCAAATGATGCACTAAATGTGGCTCACAAGAATGCGTTTGATCAAGCAACTGCTGGATACAATGCTCAAGTTAATGGTCAAATTAACCAAAACAACAACGATAAGTCATACCTAGCTGGTGTGCAAACTGCTAGTGATATGCAAACTGGATACAACGATGCTTTGACTAATCCAAATCGTTCAGTTTACAACGGTACTGCTGCTCAAGAGGCTGCATACCATGCCACTGCAAATGGTTTCCATGATGGAAGTTACGGTACTAACAACTCAACACCTACTGATGCAACTCAAGCTAAGGCTTATGCTGATGCATATAACAAGGCATTGAGTGCTGGTCAAGCAGCTGCATTAGCTGGTGCAACTACTTACAACAGTGGAAGTGCTAAGACTGATGACAACAGTGCGACTGGTCAAGCAGCTCAAAAGGGGTATGATGATGCTAAACAAGGTCATGATGACGCAATGAACAATGTTCAAGCGCCAAGCAACCCTAGTGCTGCATATCAATCAGGTGCACAAGCTGTTGCAGATGGTAAGAGTGGTGCCAACGACTTTAACGGTCAAAAGGATGCCAACGCTAACTACACATCAGGTAACATTAATGTGCAAACTGGTCATGATGGTGCTAAGGATGGTTACCTAGACGCAGTTCAAGGCAACACCAAGAAGAGTTTTGACACTAGTTCTAACAAGACTCAAGCATACCAAGACCAATACAGTGCCGAATACGACAAGGCATTGGCTAAGGCATCACTTGGTGCTCAAAACCAATTCACTAACAATAACCAAGACATGACTAACTGGACTCAAGCTGATAAGAATGCTTACCAAGCTGGTCAAGCTAGTGCATCACAAGGTTACAATGAAGCACGTCAAAATCCAGATGACACCACCCACACTGGTAACACTAATGTGGATGAAAGTTTCAAGGGTGCGGCTGCCGCATTTAACGACGTGAAGAATGGTGAAGAAGGACAAAATGGTACTTCTGATGCCAGTCCTGTCTACCAAGACGCTTACCAAGTTGCATTGAATGCTGCTAAACAAGTAGCTAACAATGGGGCAACTAGTTTTGGTAATGGCCAAGACTTAGCCACTCAAGTTGCTAAACTAGGTAACAACCAATCTGACAAGAACGCCTTTACTAAGGGATACAACGATGCTCAAGCAGCTTATGGTCAAGCTCAACAAACTCCTAGTCAAGCTAGTCCATACGCAACCGGAACTAACAGTAACTTGGTATTCGAAGCCGCTCAAAACGCATTTAGCGATGTGAAGAACGGCGAAGCGGGTGCCCAAGCTAACAAGAGTTCTGATCCTGCATACGTTGCTGCTTACCAACGTGCTTTAAACGAAGCTCAACCGGTAGCAACCAACGGTGCTAGCGGATTCAGTAATGGTGTCAACCTACAACAACAACTTGAATCATTTGGTAACAACCAAGCTCAAAAGGACGCTTACACCAAGGGTTACAACGATGCACAAACTGCTTACGGCCAAGCATTGCAAAATGCTAACGACAACGCCGACCACAAAACATCATCAAATGGTGATGAAACTTATCGTGGTGCATCTGCTGCATTATTAGATGTTAAGAACGGAACTGCTGGTCAACATGCAAACGCAGAACAATCAGCACCATACCAAGCTGCATACGCTAAGGCATTGGCTCAAGCCCAAGCTCAATCTAATGCCGGTGCTACTGCATTTGGTAACAATGCTGACCTTAACAGTGCACTTGGTCAATTTGGTAATAACCAAGCATTAAGCGATACCTTTGCCAAAGGTTACAACGATGCGAGTGCTGGATACACCGACGCACAAAAGGATGCTAATATGAGTTCAACTCATAGCACTAATGGTGATAAGGATGAAGTTTACCGTGGAGCTGCCGATGCATTTAACGCGGTATCTCGTGGTGAAAACCCAACTCCTGATGCATCACAAACTAATGCGGCTTACCTTGCTTCATTCAGTCGTGCGAAGGATCAAGCACTACAAATCGCTAAAGATGCTGCAGTTGGTTTCAACAAGGGAACTGCTCAACAAGACTTGCTAAGTGCACAAGGCGACAACAAGGCATTACAAAATGCTGTCAGTCGTGGTTACGTTGATGCACAAACTGCATACAGTCAAGCTGAAGCACAACCTGACACAACTACTCATCAAACTGATAGTAATGCTGACAAGACATTCCATGGTGCTTCATTAGCATTCAGCGATGTTAAGAATGGTACTGACGGCAATAGTCGTCCTGATGACAGTGATGCCGTTGCTCAAAGTGCTTACGACAAGGCCTTAAGTTACGCTCAAGGTGTTGCTAAGAACGGAAGTGACGCATTCATCAAGGGTGCTACTCTTGATAACACTGTTAACAGTGCGGGTGCTAACCAATCAGATAAGGATGCAATCGCTAAGGGTTACAATGATGCACAAACTGCTTACGCAGAAGCTCAACAAAACCCAACTGAAAACAACCCATATGCTGCTAACACTAACAGCAACCTAGTCTTTGCCGCCGTTGCGAACGCAATTGCTGACGTGAAGGCTAACAACGTTGGTGCTCAAGCAAATGCTTCAACCGACAAGGTATATGTAGATGCATATCAACGTGCATTGAACGAAGCACAACCTCAAGCAACCAATGGTGCGACTGGATTCGGTCAAGGTGTTAACCTTGCCGATGAACTTGCTAAGTTTGGTAACAACCAAGTTCAAAAGGATGCATACTCAAGAGGTTACAACGATGCGCAAACTGCTTACGCTCAAGCACTTCAAAATGCTAATGATGGTAGTGATCATGCAAGTTCAAGCAATGGTGACGAAGTCTACCGTGGGGCAGCTGCCGCATTGCAAGATGTTAAGAATGGTCATGCTGGTCAAAATGCAAACGCAGAACAATCAGCACCATTCAGAGCTGCTTACGCTAAAGCATTACAAGAAGCACAATCTCAAGCTAATGCCGGTGCTACAGCATTTGGTAACAGTGCCGACCTTAACAGTTCACTAGGTCAATTCGGTAACAACCAAGCATTGAAGGATGTCTTCACTACTGGTTATACTGATGCCAATAACGGTTTCAACGCCGCTCAACAAGATGCATCTAAGGCTGACGATCATAAGACATCAAGCAATGAAGACGTGGCATACGTCGGAGCTGCTGACGCGTTTAACGCTGTTGCCCAAGATAAGAATGCTACTCCTGATGCATCACAAACTAACCCAGCATACATTTCAGCATTCAACCGTGCTAAAGCATTGGCTAACCAACTTGCCCAAACCGGAGCCGTTGGATTTAACCAAGGTAAATCACAAGCTGACTTGCTTACTTCTCAAGGTGATAACAACACTCTTAAGAATGAAATTAGCCGTGGTTACACTGATGCCCAAACTGCATACGGTCAAGCCAAGAGCAAACCAGATACTGAAAGCAGACAAACTGACACTAATGCTGATCAAACCTTCCATGGTTCATCACTTGCATTTAACGATGTTAAGTTAGGTCAACTAGGTAGCAGTCGTCCAGCTGACAGTGATGTCGTAGCACAAAGTGCTTACGATAAGGCTTTAGCTGAAGCAATTGAAATCCTAAGAACAGGTATCACTGGTTACCTAAGTGATAGTCAATTGAGTGACCTATTAGACCGTGTTGGTGACAACCAATCTGATAGGGATGCAATTACTAAGGGTTACAACGATGCTCAAAAGGCATACGCTCAAGCTCAACAAAACCCAGATCAAAACAGTCCATACACTGCAAACAGTACAAACGACTTGGTATTCAAGGCTGTTGTTAATGCAATTAACGACGTTAAGAGCGGAAATGATGGAGCACAAGCTAAAGCTTCTAACGATATCGTTTACATCGACGCATATCAAAAGGCTCTACAAACTGCTCAACCAGAAACTACCAACGGTGCGACTGGATTTGGTAATGATGTCAACTTGAATGATCAATTGGCAACGTTTGGAGATAACCAATCTCAACGTGCTGCTTACTCTAAGGGTTACAGCGATGCACAAAATGGTTACAACCTTGCATTGCAAAATGCAAACGATGGGGTCAACCATACAACTAACTCCAATGAAGACACAGTCTACCGTGGAGCAGCCGCTGCTCTTAATGACATTAAGAATGGAAATCCTGGTCAATATGCAAATGCTGAACAAGGTGCTCCATACAAGGCTGCTTACGCTAAGGCATTGGCTTACGCAAGTCAAATTGCTAAGAACGCAGGTGTTACTTACCTACAAAATGGCTCATTGAATGATTCCTTAGGTCAATTTGGTGGTAACCAATCCGTTAAGGATGTCTTCACCAAGGGTTACAACGACGCCAAGGTTGGTATCGAATTAGTACAATTAGGTACTGATCAATTGGCAAGTCACACTAACGGCAACAATGTGGACAACACTTACCGTGGTTCTGTATTGGCATTGATTGATATTAATTCAAACCGTCCAAACAACCATCTAAGTGATAGTAACGACCCAGTCTTCATTGCTGCTTACCAACGTGAAGCACAAATTGCTCAACAAGCTGCTAACAATGGTGCTAAGGCATACACCGAAGGATTGACTGAATCTGCTGCGATTAACAAGTACTCAGCAACACCTGAAGATGCTGCCGCAATTAAGATGGGTTACGAACAATCACAATCTGGTTACAATGACGGAAATCAGGCTAATGCACAATCCAAGTCAGATAATCCATATTACCAAGTTGGTTTCACTTACGCTGATTCTGCTTACAAGGGTTACCAAGCTGCTCAAAGTAATGGTAAGCAAAGCACAACTGGTAACGTTGCTACTGACGATGCATATCAAGCAACGATTGCTGCTAGTGCGGATGCCAATAAGGGAATTAAGCAAGATGTTAGCGGTAAGTCATTGGCTTACCAAGTTACTTACCAACGTGCTTATGATTACTTCTTGGCTAAGAAGAAAGCCGCACAAGAAAGCGACTTCTCTAAGGTATCTAAGAAGTACTACAAGAAGAATTACAAGTTGTACAGAGTTTCTAACAAACATGGTGCAAGAATGTACATGAGTCCTAAGTTTACCAAGCATAACTGGATTACTACATTGCAACATGGTGATCTAATCAAGGTTATCAAGATTGTTAGATACGGTAAGACAACTAGACTATACGTTGGTCACGGTGAATACGTCACTGGTAACAAGGATTACGTTGTTGCAACTCAATTAGCCAAGGCCGATAAGAAGAAGACTACTAAGAAGGTTAAAAAGACAACCAAGAAGAAGGTTGTTAAGAAGGTAACTCCAGTAATTAAGACAAAACCAGCTAAGAAGAAGGTAGTCAAGAAGACTGAAACAACCAAGAAACCAACTGTAGTTAAGAAGCATAAGACCAAGGCAAAACAAACATCAATTAAGCAAATTCATAAGAAGACTGTCCAAACAAATGTTAAGAAGACCCATAAGAAGGTAGTTACACCAGTTATTAAGAAACAACAAACTATTAACAACCCAGGCTACTCTGTAACAGTGACTCCAACGAAGGTAAGTCGTTACTACAGAAAGAACTACACTGAATTCAGACTTCAAAAGGATGCTTTGATTCATACAAGTAAGAACTTTACTGACCGCAACTGGGTATCAACGCTTCGTCGTGGCGATATCATTAGAGTTGAAAAGGTTGTTAAGTTCCATGGAATCACCAGATTCTACATTGGAAAAGGTCGTTACGTAACAAGTAACAAGTCATTTGTGATTGATGAGAAGACTTACGAACAACGTAAGGCCACTCAAGATGTCAAGAAGTACAAGGCATCACACAAGTCACTTCCAAAGAACTTGTCTGATCATAGTGATGCTTATGTCGACGCTTACTTGAAGGAATTCTATCGTGGCAGCAATGCTAAGGTTACATTCCGCCGTAAGAAGACTGATACTAATTCAAAGACTACTTCAAACAAGCAAGAAAGTCGTTATTACCGTAAGAACCATAATAAGTTCAGAGTGATAGCTAAGAATGGTATTAGAATTCACACCGATTTGAAATTTAACGATAAGAACTGGACTGTGAAATTACAACGTGGAAATGTATTCAAAGTTCAAAAAATAGTTAAATATTATGGAATTACCAGACTATATATTGGTCAAAATGAATATGTAACAGGTAATACATCATTTGTTAGAGAAATTACGGATTAAGTATTTCTTTAAAATATTCATAGAAAAAACCCCCTCATATAATTTATGAGGGGGTTTTTACGTATATATTTCATAAATATTAAGAAAATATAAAGAAAATATTAAGACTTCACTTCTATAATTAAAACAGTTTTTAATTTAAATTAAGAGTGGTATCATAATCAAGACGATAGGTATAAATATATAAATTGCATTTTTAGGGGATGATATATTGCAATATAATAAAAATGAATTTAATAAAGTAAATGACAAAAAAGTCATGAAAAAGGTTAAGAAACAATGGGTTGTTGTATCCATTGCGACCTTAGCTATTTTAGGTGCGTCTGCATACGGTATGACAAACACTTCCCAAGTGGTTGTTCATGCTGATACAACAGGTGCATCAGGTACATCAAGTAGTGATAATGGTAATGAAAACCAAGCTGAACAACAATCTTCAGCTACGAGTCTAGGTACTGCAGATGGTTCTGCTGGAAGATCAAAAGCCACATTATCAGCTTTCCAATCAGATTATGATGCGGCGTATAGTTCAGCTTCAACTTCAGCAAGTTTAGCTGCTTCTAACGCAGGTTCAAGTGATTTTACCGCTAATAAGTCAAAGGCTTCTTATGCAAACCACCAAGACGCATACGATACAGCATACTCAGCTGCATCAACTGCTGCTAGTGTAGCTGCATCACAAAAAGCACATGATGACAGTGTGGCTGCATCATCAAGTGCCGTAAGTGCAGGTATTAGTGATTACGCTAAAGGCAGGTCAGCTGCTTCAAATGTAGGAGATGTAAACCAATCTACATATAACAGCGCATACAGCCAAGCAAGTAGCGGATTTTATGCTGCTTTGAACAGTAGTACAGCTAGTGGTGCTAACACTTCAGACGCTAACTACCAAGCTGGATCATCATATGAAGCTAAATACTCAGCTGCGATTTCAGCTGCCATTAATGATGTTGTTATGAGTAATGGTAACAACATGGCTTCTTACTCAACCGATCAAGGTGCTTACTACAGTGCTGCTTATGCTGGTGCTCAAGTTGCCATTAATGCATACTCAAATGCTACTCAAGGTAATGGTACTGGTACTCAAGATTACAACTACTACAACAACACCGCTAACACTTCCTACACTTCAGGAAATGGATCAACAGCTGCAGTTAAACCAAACATTAACACATCAAATTGGGGCCAAGGTTCAAGCGCTACATATAACGCTTCAGCAGCCGCTTCATACACTGGTTCATACAATGACAGTTACCAAGCAAATAAGGGGGGAGCTGATAACCCTAACGATGCTTATAACTCAGTAATTAGCTATGAAAATGACTTAGGTCTAAAATTCAATAATGCACAAAACACTTCAGTTAAGATTAATGGTCAAAATGCAACATCTGGTACAGCTAACATTAAGGTAGCTTCACAATCAGATGTTAATACCAATAATTCTGCATTCTATGGTGCGTTATCTGACGTTTACAAGTACGCAACTTCTGCAGCTCTTGCTAAACAAGGTATGGTAGATGCCGAAAAAGGTAAGTGGACAGGGGTTATTGGTGATGGATCTGCTAAGGGTAAAACCCAAGATTTCTATCTAACAAATAATCCAAACGTTAACACTAGTTCTACTAACCCATACGATCAAGGATACTTAGGGGCAAAGGCCGCTATCGCTGCTCAATTCAATGGTGGTAACTCTGTTCAATCGATTTCTGCCATTGATGCCTCAAGTAAACAAGACAAGAACTACATCGCTGCATACAATGACGTTGTAAGTCAAGCAGCACAAAACGTTGTGTTCGTATCTACTGGTAAGCAATTTGACGGTATTATGAATAACTCAACATTGTTAAGCAAAGGTTTCACAATTAAGTTGGTAAATGATATTGACTTACATCCTGTTAGTACAGCTCAAGAAAATGATGTTAATGTAAATTCTACAGATGGTAAAACTTTTGTGATTGATGGTCAAAATCATATTGCTGATATGTCTGGTCAACAGTATAAATTTAATACAAACTCAACTAGTAATACTCAATTATATGTACAAAACTTCCAAACTCTATATGGAACTAACTATTTTGGACCATTCTCATTATCTAATGGTGGTGCAATTTACTACAAGAATGTTAACTACGTTGGTTCACAAATCTTGTCAGCCAAAGGTAACTACGTTTATGTTGATGGTAATGTGAACGTCTTCCAACGTGATGATGTTTACGATTCACCGTTCTTAAAGGGACAAGGTGCCCAAGGATCAGGTAACCAAAATAACCTATCAATTGCCAACATGGTGTTAAACAAGGGTGCTCACTACTTTGGTTCAGTTGGTTCAAATACTGGTTCTAACGTTGTTTACATTTCTGGTGGTGGTAATCTTACCTTAGGTGAAGACTCGAGTATGACATTGATTCCTAGAGGTAACGCAACTGGTGGAGACGACGGTGCTGACCAAGGACCTATGGGTGTCGATATTCAAAATGGTAGTTTGACTGTGAACAAGAACGCCAACTTGAACATCATGCCAGATTACTCCAACACCTACCCAGCATATGGTGCCGGTGGTGGTATCTATGTAGGTAGTAATGGTGGTGTTCGTGTTGATGGAGGTCGTATTAACATTGAATCTAACCAATCACCTAAGATGTATGGACAAACAAATGCACTACTTTATGTAAATAGTGGTTCAAATGTTTTAGCAACCAATGGTGGTACCATTCAAGTTAAGGTTGCTCATATCAGTGACAATCGTGCTCCAAGTGCTCCAGCGTCTGGTGGTGGATTAGTTTACCTAAATGGTGGTACTGTTCAAGTCGCTAATCGTGGTAACTTAATCTCAGCTATTTCTGATGGTTCTGGTGCAGGTGTTCCTTTAGTTTACGGTAACTTGATTGTCAACAACTCTGGTGATAGTCACGTTATCCTAGATGCTGGTTCAGCTAGAAACAGTAATGGAAACAACACCAACCCATTTGTTAGTGGTGGAAATATTAACGCCTACACTGGTAAGGTTAATGGTAAGATTTACTACAACTACCAAATGAACCCATCAAGTCAATACACTTCAACTGATCAATATTTGAAGACAACAAATAACACACCTTATTCTGGTGGACAAATCTTAGACATTAGTAGTATTCCTTCTGTATATTTCGCTAACCCAATCAGTGCTAAGACTAACAGCGATGGTTCAATCACTGTTTCTGGTATTGCTAAGGTTGCTGGTTACGATGGTTCTGACTATGCTAAGCAAAACGTTTACCTACAATTTGGTATTGATAAGAATTCAACAACTAACTACAATGATTCCGGTATGACCACATTCCTAACTACTGATTCAACCGGGAAGACTGTTCAATACTCAAACCCAGCTAAAGATGATAATGGAAATATTGTTGATAACAACGTATACTCTGCAACATCATCATCAAATGTTAATCAAATTCCAATTAACTTCACAATTCCAGCTAATCAAGCTAATGGAATTAAGACTGTTGGTATTTACATGAGATATGGTGTTAATGGTATCTACATGACTGCAACACCAAGTGCTAATGGTGGTAGTGACTATAGTTCATCCATCGTTGGTTACTCAGCCGGTTCAAACGGTGTATTATCTCAAGATTCAGCCGCAACTGTTCAAGTTAATAGTGGTAAAGGTCAAGATATTACTGATGGTTTAAACAATGCGATTGCTGATGCCACAAACGGTACCAACTCAAAAGATCCATTAAGATATCAAAAGAACAACGATTATACTGGTGTTTACGATAGTGTAATGAGTGGTTACAAAGCTGCAACTCCTCAATTGCTACAACAATTAGGAATTACGGACCCAACCAAGGCCCCTACTACACTTACACCTGACCTTTTGGCTAAGATTCAACAACTACCAGAATATCAAAAGGCTTCTAACCCAAGCGCCTTCATGCAAGGTTTACAACAAGCATATCAAGATTACTTAGCAAACTCACAAGCCGCAAACGACATTGCAAATGCAAGTCCAGCTGCAGCTGCTTCGATTGCTAACGGTAGTCAAGATTCTGCTTATAAGAAGAACTATGCTGCTAGTTACAACACAGCACAACAAGCTCTTAACGATGCAGTTGCTGGTACCAAGACTAACAGACCTGCTGACACAGACCCAACTGGTCAACAAGTTTACGATAAAGCTCAACAACAATATAAAGATGCTCAACAAGCCATGGTTGAAGCTGCCCAAGGTACTACAAACAATCCAAACAACTTAGACCCATCAGCTTACCAAGCAGGTCAAACTGCTTACAACCAAATTGTCAATGACGTAAGAAGTGGTAAGAAAGAATCATCAAACGATTCTCCTTTCAACCAAATGTCACCATTGCAACAAACCTTATATAACCAACAATATGATGCCATTAAAGCAAAATACGATGCTGGTCAACAAGCTGCATTGAGTGGTCAAGCTGCTCCATCAGATCCACAAGCACTTGCTGGTTACAATGATGCAAAAGATGGTTTCAACAATGCCCAAGTGTCTGATACAGAAAAGAATTCACCTGCATACAAGGCAGGTCAAGCTGCCAAGACTGATGAACAAGCTGGACAACAAGCAGCAATGAGCGATTCAAATGCACAACCTACTGATAAAGATTCACAAGCTAAGAAAGATGGTCTACAAGCAACAAAGGATGCATATGCTGCTGCAAGTGGTCAACAAGCTCCACTAACAGCCGATCAACTAGCACAAAAATCATTACCTTACCAAGACGCTTATAAGGCCGCTCAAAATAATGCAAACAACACTGTTGCTCAAGCGGAAGCTGACTATAAGAATGGTACAACAGCTAACAAGCCCCAAGGTAATGGTGTAGATGCTGCGGCTTACAAGAAGGTTCAAAATGATGCTGCTGCCGGTGCTAATGCTGCTAGTCAACCAGGTAGTGCAGACACACCTGATGCAAACCAAACACCTGCATACAAGATGGGTTACAACGTTGCTAAGGGTTCAGCTGACGCTTTAAATGGTGCTACAAAGAATCCTAACAACACTAATCCAGAATATGGTAAAGCATACGATGAAGCGACTGACGGTTTTAATGGTGCAAACAACACTGCCCCTGAAAACCAAACAGCTGCATACAAGGCAGGTCAACAAGCTAAGGAAGATTCGCAAACAGGTGCTGATTTAGCAACTAAGGGTCAAGGCCTACCAACTACCCCAGCTCCATCACAAGCTGAACAAGATGGTTATCAAGCTACTAAGGATGCTTATGATGCTGCTGCTGGTAAGAAGGCACCTATTTCAGACACTGATCTAGCTAAGAAGTCATTAGCTTACCAAGACGCCTACAAGAAGGCACTTGCTGCTGCTCAACCTGTAGTAAACAACGCACTTGCTGATTACAAGAACGGTTCAACTGCTAACCAACCAAATGATCCAAACAGTGCTGCTGGTCAAGCATACAAGGCCGTTAAAGATGATGCCGCTGCCGGTGCTAATGCTGCTAACCAACCAAATAGTGCAGATACACCTGCTTCTGACAAGACACCTGCTTACAAAGAAGGTTACAACATTGCCAAGGGTGTAAGTGATGCTGAAAATGCTAAACAACCTTCATCAACTAACCAAGACCCTGATTACACTAATGCTTACAACAACTTTAATAGTGGAAAAGCGCAAGGTGAAAGTGCTAAACCAACTGATTCTGCTCCAGCTAACGCAGATCAAGCAACCAAAGATGGTTTCGCTTATGGTCAAGGAATCGCTGCTCTTAAGAATGCCAAGAACCCAGAAGATCCAAATGCTTCTCAAGGTTTAACTGGTAAACAATTAGATGGTTTCAATGCTGCTAAAGTTGGTTACGAAGCTGCAATGAAGGGCCAACCTGCTCCAACTGCTCCAGCCGCTGCTGTTGAAGGTTACAACTACGCAAAAGCGTTAACTGATGGTTCTACTGCAGATAAGAGACCTGATACTGCTACTGGTAACGATGACCTACCAACTGAACAAAAAGCTTACGATGACACTCAAGCTGCCGTTGCACAAGCAAAGGCCGATATTAAGGCTGGAAAGACTGGAAGCCAATTAGCTCCTAGTGATGGTAACGCCAACAATAAGGATGTATACGATAAGGCTTACGCCGCTGCTGTTAAGGCTTACCAAAACACTGATCCAACTGCTACTGCCGCTTCTGCTGGTATCAAGGATGATGTTGTCGGTGCCGCTGCATTCGAAGCTGCCAAAGCTGACGGTCTAAAGGTTCAAGGTGCTAAGGCATTCACAGATGGTAAGGCAAACAACCAAAGTGATTCTAACTTTACCAAGGGTTACAACGATGCTAAACAAGGATACGCCGACGCATTACATGACAAGAGTGCGCCATCTAATGCCACAGATGAGTACAACACAGGTGCTGCTGCCGCTGCTAACGATAAGGCTGGATTCCTAAGCGCTGAAAACGGTAAACCTGATGACTCAGATGCCGCTAAGGGTGCTGCTGCTGCTATTGCTGCAGTTAAGGCTGCCAAGGGTAAAGACTTAGATTCATTACCTGAAAGCAATGATTCAACCAAGCCTGCATCATACAACAACGCTTACAACGCTGCGTTAGAAGATGCTAAGCAAGCTGCTAAACAAGGTATTGCTTCACAATTAACTCCAGATAGCACAAACACTCAAACCCCAGTTCCTGGTGCATTAGCCGATGTTTACAAGGCTGCTGCAAGTGACGCTCAAAAGGGTTACGCTGAAGGATTAACTGGTAAACCAGTATCGGACAGCAATAATGCTAGCGAGACTCAAGGTAACCAAAAGGGTGCTTCTGATAAACAAAAATATGAAGATGCTTTAGCTGACTTTGCTAAGGGCATTACTGACCCAGCAAATGCTTCAACTGACCCATCATTGAAGTCAGATCCTGTTTACAGATCAGCTATTTTCGCTTTAGTTGATGCTTCTAAGGGAACAACTGGTAGTGATAACTCACCTGTATACACAGTTGCAAACTCACAAGCATTAGGTGCCAAGGATGCTCAAGCAGAAATCGCTAAGGATGCTGCTAAGGGTACTGATCCACAACCAATCACTGACCCAAGTGATCAAAGACTAGCTCAAACCCCAGCTAAGGATAAGCAATCATACATGAACGCATATAACGATGCTATCAAGGGTTACAATGCTGGTAAGAACAACACATCTGACACAGCTACTAACAACGACCCAGCTGATCAAAACGCATTTAATGCTGGTAAGACAGCTGGTGAAGCTGCACGTGGTGCAAATGATGCATTGAACGGTAAGAAGTCAAACGATGATGTTGCTGCTGATTTAACTAGCAATGATCCAGCTAAAAAGTCATACGCGCAAGGTGTTACTGATGCTAACAATGGTTACGCACAAGGTCTAAACGACGCAACTCCAATGAGTAGTGACGAATTAGCTAAGAAGACCCCAGCTTACCAAAAAGCATACGCTCAAGGACAAGCTGATAAGGCCGGTGTTGATGCTGCTAAGTCACAACCAACTCCAGATGCTAACAACGTGCCACAAAGTATCGCTAACAATAAACAAGCTACTGATGCTTACAAGGGTTACGCTGCTGCCATTGCTGCAGTTAAAGCTGCAAAGGGTGACGCTACTAAGGCTGATCGTCCAACTGACTTTGATTCACAAACTCCAGACTTCAAGGCTGCTTACCAAAAGGCAATGCAAGATGCTGTAGATGCTAACAAGGCTGGTCAAGATTCCGTTGCTAACCCAAGTTCAGCTGCTGCTCGTCCAAGTGACCCAGCTCAAGCCGCTGTATACGATGCTGCTAGAAATGATGCAAGCAAGGGTTATGCAGAAGGATTAACTGGCAAACCAGTTTCAGATGCTAATAATGGCAACGAACAAGCTGGTCAACAAGCTGGTCAAAACGACAAGGCTAAGTACGAAGCTGCTGTTAAGGATTATGCTAATGGCATTACTAAACCAGAAAATGCTTCAAACCCAGCTAACGCAAATGACCCAGTATACCAAGAAGCATTGAAGGCAATTGCCGACGGAGCTCAAGGTAGAACTGATGCTAATGATAAATCACCTGTATATGCGGTTGCTAACTCACAAGCATTAGCTAAGAAGGATGCAATGGATGCAATCAAAGCAGCTAACGCTTCTGCTAATGGTACTGACCCACAACCAATTACTAGTGACAGTGACCCAAGACTTGCAAATACTCCTGCAACTGATAAGGAATCATACAAGAATGCATTTAACGATGCTATCAAGGGTTACAACGCTGGTAAGGCTGATGATTCAAGTGTTACACCAACTAATTCTGACCCAGCTGACCAACAAGCATTTAACGATGCTAAGGCCGCCGGTGAATCTGCTCGCGGTGCAAATGATGCATTGAACGGTAAGAAGGAAAATGCAGATGTTGCTTCTGATTTAAACAGCACTGATCCAGCTAAGAAGGCTTACGCTCAAGGTGTTACTGATGCTAACAATGGTTACGCACAAGGCCTAAACGACGCAACTCCAATGAGTAGTGACCAATTAGCTAAGAAGACTCCTGCTTTCCAAAAGGCCTATGCTCAAGGACAAGCTGACAAGGCCGGTGTTGATGCTGCTAAGTCACAATCAACTCCAGATGCTAACAACGTGCCAGATAACATCAAGAATAACCAACAAGCTGCTGATGCTTACAAGGGTTATGCTGCTGCCGTTGCTGCCGTTAAAGCTGCAAAGGGTGACGCTACTAAGGCTTACCGTCCAAGTGACTTTGACTCACAAACCCCAGACTTCAAGGCTGCTTACCAAAAGGCAATCCAAGATGCTGTAGATGCTAACAAGGCTGGTCAAGATTCAATTGCTAACCCAAGTTCAGCTGCTGCTCGTCCAAGTGACCCAGCATTAGCTGCTGTATATGATGCTGCTAAGCACGATACTAACAAGGGGATGGCTGAAGTATTAAGTGGTAAGCAAGGTAATTCAGATTCTTCAAATCAAAACGAACAAGCCGGTATTCAAGCTGGTACCCAACTACAAGCTGCATACCAAGCTGCCGCTAAGGACTTTGCTGCTGGAATTACTGACCCAACTAATGCAACTCAAAAATTCAGTGATCCTGATCAAGTTCAAGCTTACAAGGATGCATTAGCTGGTATGAAGGATGGTTCACAAACACCTGCTTCAGACCAAAATGATCCTAAGAGCAATTCACCAATTTATGCTATTGCTAAACAACAAGCACAAAACGTTCAAAACGCTGTCGCTGCTGCTCAAGGTAGTCAAAATGTTGCTGACGGTCATCCTAACCAGGATGCTGACCTAGCAAAAGCAACTGGTTACGACAACGATGACAATAAGCCTGACATGAATGATGCATACACTGCTGCAGCTAACGCATACAGCGATGCAATCAACCATACAAATGGTGACAATCCTACAGATCAAAGCAAGTACAGTCCTGCTGATCAAATGGCTTATGCTCAAGCTTACAAGGCTGCTAAGGATGCTGCTGCTAAGGGATTAACTGACTTTGGTAATGGTAACAAGGATCAACAACCAAATAACCCAGCTGATAAGGCTGCTTACAACAAGGCTCAAAGTGATGCTCTTGATGGTTTGAATGATGGATTAGCAAACAATGTCGATACTAATAAACAAGGTAACAACCCTGCATACAAGCAAGGTGTTGACGATGCTGCCGCAATCAAGAAAGCCGCTGAAGATGCCGTAAATGGTACTCCAGATGCTGGTAAGTCAAGCTTAGTTTCAGATGCTCAAAAGGCTGCTTACGATGCCATCAAACCTGCTGCTGACGCTGGTCAATCTGAATACACAAATAACCCAGATAAGTACGCTGGTAAGACTGGTGACGCCTTGAAGACCGCCGCTAACCAAGCAGCACAAGATAAGTATCCAAACGATCCATTGAAGCAAGCTGCATTTGCTCAAGCAATTGAATCTGCTGGTGACGCATTTGGTAACGGTGCTAGCGCATTCGGTAATGGTGAACAACAACCAACTGGTATTGCTGCTGCTGGTTACCAAGCTGCTCAACAAGCATACAATGCTGCAACTGACGGTACTGGTAAACCTGAAAAGGTAAACGGTCACTACCCAACTCCACAAGGTGTTACTCCTTCTGATCAATACGACAAGACATTTGATGCCGCATACGACAAGTACAAGGCAGCTGTAGATAACGCTGCTCAAGATACTGCTGCAAACGGTGGTACTGCTACTAAGGCTGATGACTCAAATGTTTACAAGAACGCTACACCTAAGGAACAAGCTGCTTACAACGATGCTGCTACTAAGGCTGCTAAAGGTATTGCAGATGCTAAGTTAGACGACCCAACCAAGGATGCCCAATACGGTACTACCAAGGATGGTAAGTTCGTTCCTAACGATGACACTGCTGCTCAAGCATACGCTGGTGCTAAGGCAGGTTATGCTGACGGTAAGACTGGTGCTACTAACGAACCAACCAACGTAAGTCCTGCTTACAAGGCTGCTTACGACAAGGCTAATGCAGATGCTAAGGCTGCTGCACATGCTGGTGTTGAAGACTTTGCACAAGGTTTACCTGCAGCTAAACCAACTGAAGATTCTCAAGCTGCTAGTGATGCTCACAGCAATGGTTTCAACCAAGCTGCTGCTGGTTACCAAGCTGCTATTAATAACCCATCAGGTGACTTCTCAAGTAACCCAGATGCAAGTTACCAAAAGGGTGTTGATATGGCTAAGGCTGCTGCCGCTGCTCGTGACAACGTTCTAAACAATGGTGACAACGCTCAACCTACTCAAGGTGAAACATCAACTGATCCAGATGTACAAGGAGCCGCTAAAGCTGCTGCTGCTGCCGCTAAGGCTGCATTAGCAGATGGTAAGAATGGTTTAGATAAGGTTACAAATACTGATCAAGTTCCTGATGAATTCAAACCATATGCTAAAATTTATGCGGATGCCTACGCAACCGTTCAAGATGCTGCTACAAAGGCTGCTCAAAATGGTGCTTTAAACTTTGCTTCAGATGGTAAAGAAGGTAGTCATAACACTGATAATAACGATAAGTCAGTTGATGCTGTTGCTAACCAAAAAGGTTACGATGACGCTAATAAAGGTTACCAAACTGCACAATCTAACCCAGATGAAGCTGCAAGTTCAAATTCAGGTTCTGTAAATGAAGATGAAGCTGCCAAGGGTGCTGCCGCCGCATTTAACGATGTTGCCGGTAAGGACAATGCTAAGCCAGGAGATCATGCAACTTCTGATAACAACCCTGTATACAAAGCTGCTTACCAAAAGGCATTAGCTGAAGGTAAGGAAAATGCTTCTGATGGTGCTGAAGCATTGTTCAACAATAACCCTAATAACTCAACTGCAAACGCTTCAACATTAGCTAAGCCAAACGCAACTACTGCTGCAGATAAGGCATTTAACAAGGGTCTAGAAAATGCTAAGAACGCTCTAGCTGATGCTCAAGCAAACGATCCTTCTAAGGATGCTCAATACGCTGGTAACAATGCTGATACAGATGCTGGTAACGTATACCACGCAACTCAAGATGCATACAACGCTGTATTGAATGGTCAACAACCATTAACAGCAAGTCAACTAGCTTCTAAGGATCCTGTATATGCTGCCGCATACAAGAACGCATTATCACATGCTCAAAATGCTTCAACTAATGGTGCTACTGACACTAACGATAACGGTTCATCATATGATCCAAATGTTTTTGCTAAAGCTGTTTACGAAAAGGCAAGAACTGACGCAAACAAGGCATATAACGATGCTCTTGCAAACAAGGATCCAGAATTAAAGGATCACAATGGTATTGATAAGGGTTCAGTTGCTTACCAAGCCACTCAAAACGCTATCAATGACTACTTGAAGAACAACGGTAATGCTAAGGAGGATCCAACCGCTGCAGGCATGGATCCAGCTAATGCTCAAGCTTACAAAGCTTACTATGAAAAAGCTAAGGCTGCAGTTGCCCAAGCTGCAACTGATGGTGTTAATGCTTACCTTGGGGGTAAAGCTATTGACGACGTTCCATCTGTTGAAGGTGACAATACTGGTTTAGGTCAAGTTGCTAAGGAAGCTGCAGAACGTGCTGAAAAGGGTCATGAAGATGCTGTTAACAACGATGGTCGTGTCAGCGATGCTAACCAACCAATCGCAACAGACCCATCTTACCTAACTGGTTTGAAGGGTGCCCAAGATGCTGCTAAAGGTGTTGCAGAAGCTAAGGCTGACGCAACTAAACAACCTGATGTAGCTGCTCCTCAAGCTGAAAAGGACGGATTCAACGGTACTGTCGATGGATACAACAAGGCTGCAACTGATGGAAGTATCAAGCCTCAAGATATCGATGCATATATCGCTGCTAACCTAGGTAACAAGTCAATTGCTTACCGTGACGCCTTCAAGAACGCATACCTAGATGGTCTAAAAGTTGCTAAGGCTGGTGCTGACGCTGCAAACGCAAACGAACCAGACGCAACTAACGGTCAAAATGGTGCAGCTCAAAAGGCTCAATCACAAGGTTACAAGGATGCAACTAACGCATTCCTAGACAAGCTACATGGTGTCGACGACAAGGACGCAACTTCAAATACTCCATCTTCTGTTGCTGGACGTCAAAGAGCTAGCCAATATCTACTAGCCCTACAAGATGTTGCTGAAGGTCATCCAAATACTGGTAGCACTGATCCTGATTACCAAAAGGGACTAGCTACTGCTCAAGCTGCTGTTGCTCAAGCTGTTGCTGATGCAAAGGCTAACAAGCAATTACCAGCTGACCTAAGTCAAATCCCAGTTCCAGATGGTTCAGACCCCGTTGCTTACCGTGATGCTTACGCTGGAATTCTAAGTGGTTTCTACAACGGTTACAACAGTAAGTCAACTGATTCTGGTTCAACTGATGCTTACTACAACATCGCATTTGGTATCGGATATGCTAAGGGTAAAGCAAGTATCCCAACTGATACTTCAGCTCCTAGCGACTTCTTGAACAACAGAAAGATGCCAACAATCACGGATCCAGCTATTGCTAAAGCATACAAGCAACAATATGAAGAAGCTAAGTCTGGTTTCTATGATGCTCTATACAAGAGAGGTTCTAAGTCAAATAATGCATACTACAAGGCAAGTTACAAGCTTGCTCAAGATGGTTTAGCTGGTATGAGACTTGCTGCTAAGGGTAATACTAAGGCAAATAGAGATATTCTTAAGACTAAGGATGCTTCATTCGTCGATGGTTACAACGGATATCTAAAAGGTATCGCTGCAGCTAAGAGAACACTTAAGAAGAACAAGAAACTTTCTGCTAAGGATCTTCTAAACAAGGATAAGCTATACAGCTACACCTTCAAGGAAGGTTTGAAACATGAAATCAAGATTCAAAGAGCTCATGGTAAGAAGTTCGGAACTAGAAGAGCGCTAGAACGCTTCGCAATTCCTAAGAACATCTACACTCATCATTCTGAAAGCTATGCTCGCACATACGTTGCAACATACAAGAAGGAAATGAAGAGACATATGCCAAGATACATCTACAATGTAGGTACTATCTTTACGCATAACCATGTTAAATTCACTCGTCATACTCGAATCAGAAAATATGCTTACTCAGCAAGATACAATTCAACTGTATTCAGAGTAGTCGGTGTGAAGTACTACAAGAACCGTATCCCAAGATACCGTTTAAGCAATGGCGCTGTAGTAACTGCAAGTCCAGCAGTACAAAACGCTTACTACAAGAAACACTTTAAGAAGTATCGTGTAATCAAGCCTACGGGTGTATTGATCCATACTGGTAAGACTTTCACTAAACGTAATTCAGTAAGAAGATTGTACAGAGGAGAAGTATTCCATGTACGTAAAGTGGTTAAATTCCATGGTATTACTCGTCTATATGTTGGTAAGAGTGCTTACATTACTTCTAACAAGACATTTGTCAAAGCGATTATCAAATAATTGCTAATAAAAAGAGCTACTGGATAATTTCAGTGGCTCTTTTTTTATATACTCATATTAAAAAAGGGAATAAAGTTTAAGATTTTTTTAAAAATAAGTTTATTAAGTCTTTTTGATTAATAATAGAGTAGAATAATGTTAAATTAAGATTATAGTAATTAGACACTTTGTATAGTTATATAAAATCGTGACAAAAGGGGCGATATGTATGCAATATAACAAAAATCAATTCATAAAATCTAACGATAAAAAGATCATGAAAAAGGTAAAGAAACAATGGGTAGTAGTATCTATTGCGACTTTGTCTGTTTTGGGTGCATCAGCATATGGCATGAATAGTATTTCTGCTAAAGCTGATGACAATACACAACAAGTGGTGCAATCACCTAATAACATTTCTAATGATTCAGGGGATAAGTCTACCCAAAATAAGGATAATTCTAATAATGATCAACAATCTGATGATAATCAATTAAGTTACCGTGATGGAGATAATTCATCATCAAGTAATGTTGATAATACTGATAACTCAGCACAATTTAGCCAACAAATTAATCAAGGTGCTAATGATGCATACAATAAAAAGGGCGATAATTCAATTAATTATAGTGGCCAAGCAAAAGATTATTACCAAGCTGGATATGCTGGGGCTATTAGCGCAATGAATGCATACAACACCGATACTAAGGGTCAAGGTACAGGTACGCAAGATACAACATACTATGGTAATACACCAAATAAACCACAGGGTTACACTGGTAACACCTCAGATGGTGCTAAAGGTGACAGTGGTGGTGTTAACAATACTACTAATCAGGATACTGGATCTGGCAATAATACATCATCTACCAATTTACCAACTGATGGAACTCCCATTAACTATGGAACCCCAAGTAATCCTAACCAGGGTGGTGCAGATGATACCAAGTCAGGATATGCTTCTTCTCAAAAGTATCAAGACACTCTTTTGGGTAGATTAAATAGTGTTAACAACCATAGTGTGCAATTTACTAATGGATTTACTATTAATGTTCCAACCGCTAACGATGTTTTAATTACCAATGACAGGAACAAGTACGACCAAAAAGCAGGATTAGCTACTGCTTTTGATCAAGGGGTGAACTACGCTTTAACCCAACAAGGTTATGCTGATGCTGAGGCCGGTAAGTGGACTGGTGTCAGAGGAGATGGGACTACTACGTCATATGACTTCTATGATAATGGTAGTACGGATTTACACACATCTAAAAATCCATATGACTTGGCATATATTGGTGCTAAGGATGCTATTAATGCACAATATGATGGCAGTAATAACTACCTAAAGAATAACTTGCCAAAGGCAATCACTTCATCTCAATATGGTTCAGCATATGTAACTGGTTACAATGATGTTGTTTCAAACATTAACCAAGGAGTAGCTTATGTTACTAATTCAAACCAATTTATTGCGGTAATGACAAATGGAAAAGCTAGTTATTCATCTGGTGGTAGTACTCCTGGAAACGTTACTACCGTTAAATTAGCTGCCGATGTTGATTTTACGGGTGCTCCATTCGTAGGTGAATCTAATAACATTTACACAGGTAATAACGGTCCATTCACTGTTGACGGTCAATTCCATATGTTGGATATGCATGGTGTTAGTTATAAAATCACTAACGCAAGCCAAATTAATTTACAAAACTTCCAAGCATTGTATGGATATAATTTCTATGGGCCTTTTGCCCCTGTAAATAGTTCTCAAACGCTTCACTATAAGAACTTAAATTATATTGGGTCTCAATTATTAAGTGCTACTAGCAATGACACATATTTTGCTGGTAATGTTAACGTGCTAGTACCACAAGATTTAGTGACTCCAACTTATTATTCGCCTTTTACAGGATCTAATGGTGTAGCAGTAGAAGGTGGCGGAAATCAAGAAAACCTTGAAATTAACAACTTTATCCTCGAACCAAATGCTAACTATTTCGGTACTGTTGCAAGATCAATTGGTGCTACTATAATTAACGCAAACGGGAACGTTACCTTAGGACAAGGTTCTAAGATGACTTTAATTCCACGAGGCCAAAATAATGGTAATAGTACTTTTGATGGTGGAGACTGGGGTATCTATTTCTCCGGTGGAGGTCAATTAAATGTTAATAAAGATGCCACTTTGAATATTATTCCAAGTTATTCACAATATGGTGGTAGTAATTTCGCCGGTGGGGGTATCTCAACAGCTGCACCTACAACAATTAATGTTAATGGTGGTGCCATTAATTATATTGTTGATTCCATGCAACCAAACATCTATAACCAAGTACTTGATTTTAAGTCTCGTACAGTAGTTAATGTCTTAAATGGTGGATTAATCCAAATTAAGTTAACTAATAACCCTGGTCAAGCACCTTCGTACAACGGTATTATCAACTTTGCTGCTGGTGGAGGAATGAATGTTGGAAACCGTGGTAATTTAATCGTTGAAACCGATAGTACTGGTCAAAAAATGACACCATTCTTTGGTACTCTAAACATCAATAACGTTGGTGCGAGTCATGTTGTTTTAGCAAAGAACCCTAATACAGGTTCATTTAGTAATAACGCAATTAGTGCATATACAGTTTCTGTAGATAATAAATTATTCTATTATTTCAACTTACCTTCTGGTTCTACTAACTATACAGGTATTGATAGCACTGGTAAAAGTGTCTCTGGAAAAATTACAGACCCTAATAGACTTGAAATTGGGGATGTTCCCTCAGTTTCGTTTGTTGGTCCTATTAGTAAAACCATTAATAGTGATGGAACTGGCACGGTGACCGCTTACGCTAAAGTTGCAAAATATGACCCATCAAATGGTCCAATCTATGTTGGTGTCTACACTGGCTTTAGTTCTTCGGTTGTAACAGTACCAAATAGAATGCTTAATAATCCAAGTAGTGGATCTACCATTACTAATGGTAATGCTCCTGCTGATCCAAATAGTTATTCAGATACTAAGGCACTACCTTCTAATTATCAAGATGGACAAGTTGTTCCTATTACATTTACTATTCCTAAATCATTGGTAAATAATCCATTTACTGGAATTAGACTTACTTATGGAATTAGTACTGTTACACAAACCACCGATGGTAAGACCTATACAAATGTTACCGAAGGGTATAACAAGGGATCTAACGGTAAAGTTCAATATGATAGTAATGGAACTATGCAAACCGACCAAGGTAGTGTGGCTCAAATGAATCAAGGTATTGTTGATGGAATAAACGATTCTATCAATGGAAATGGAAACGCTAAGGCAGCACAAAACTTTAACGTACAGACCAGCCCTGACTACTTAGGTGGATATGATAGTGCTGTAGCTGGCTACAAGGCTTTTGATTCATCTAATCCAGATGCAGACTATACTCAATTAGATAGTTATAATAACTCATCTAATCCAGCAGCGTTCATTAGAGGATATCAAGAAGCTTCGTATCGTGCTGGCCTTAACGATTCAAGAAATCAAAAAGATTTTTCTAAATATACTAATGCTAGCTATCAACAAGGAGCTACTGATTACATTTTTACACTTTCTGGACAAAATAAAAAAACATCTTTTGATCCTAAAAAAGATTTGAATTTAGATGGATTTCCTGCTATCGGTATTCAAATTGGTCTTGCTGATAAAAATGCTATTGAGGCATTTAAGAAAGATGAAAAAGCTGGTACTTCCTTTACTATCGGTAGTTTTAACGGTGATGGGTGGAACAGTATTAAAAATGATCCGAATGCAGCTGCTGCATATCTATCAGCTGTAATTGGTTTTAATAATGCTATTAATATGCCTGATTCTACTGCTGATAATCCGGATGCTAATTCTAATCGTCCAGAGACTAATGGTTTCCTAATCGGTAAATCATTAGTTAATGGTGCTAAGTCTAAGACTTTACCACCATTGCAACCATCATCTGACATTCCAATTCCTCCAGCAGGAATTGCAGGATATTACTCAGCACAAGCAGGTTTTGCTGCCGTTCATGCTGCGGTGGATGCTGTATCTGGTAAAGATGTTACCAAGATTAAGGAATCCCAATATAGTGATCCAAGTCAATTGAGTGGAACTACTCAAAAGAACCCGGATGGGTCTAATATTGACCAAATGGTTTATAAACAAGCTAAGTATGGTGCATATCAAGCACTTTTAGGTAAACCAGAAACGGGTCTGAACCAACTTCAGTTGGCCGGTTATGTTAATACGATAGGACCAATTGCAAGTGCCAACGGAATTAGTGATTTTAAGAATGGCTTACCACAAGCATATGCACAGAATGATAATTCTATTCGTGCAACTGCATACCGCAATGCATATAACCAAGCGCAATCTGCATTTATTAAAGGGCAACAAGATGGTCTTGCTGCTGTTTTAGCGAACGTTAATGTCAGTCATACTGCCAGTGATAGTGCCGCTAATCAAAGTGGAGAAGCTAGTTCATATAAGATTGGTTATCAAGCAGCAGTGGATGGATATAAAGATGGTTCCACAGGAACCAAACCATCAACAACTAATAATGACAACAGCCAACCAGCCAGTTACAATTCTGGCTATCAATACGGTATGAATGAAGGACGTCGTACAGCTGGTGCCAATGACTATGTAGCTAAGTCAATTAATTCTAGTATGCAAACTAGTGATGCTAAGTACGCTGATGGTATTGCAGCAGCTGCACATGGTTTCAATGATGCATACAACCAAGCACAAGTTATACAAAATCCAACTACGACAAGTACTGATCACTCATACGTAATTGGTTTTAATGCTGGTCTTCAAAAATATGCAGCAGACGTTCAGGCTCAAAAGGATGCTCAAGGATACATTGATGGTGCTAATGCATTTATTAATAATCAACAACTAACGGTTCCGGCTGGACAAACAGCTGCTTATCAAAATAATTACTCAACAGGATTTCAATCTGCTCAGGTGGGATTAGCGCTTGCATTAAATAATTTAGGTAGTAGTAATCAAGATTTAGATATTGAAGATTATGGTAACTATACGGCTGACGTATCTGGTGCGACAGCCATTGGTTACTATGCATTTAATGCTCCTAATACAGGTGCAAAACAAGCCTTTTTAGTCCTAGATGCACAAGGGCAAAATATTTCTTCACAAAATAATCCAACAGTTGCATATGGAACTGCCGTAGATGCCTTCTACGGTTCTTTAGCAAACCTTCAACAAGCCACTTATAATGCTACAAATGATACAACTGCGCCACTTTATATAGCACTACGTCAATTTATTGATAATCGTGGTAGCAAAGAATATTCAGACGGATACAATGCTTACCTTAAAGGAAATGCTACACCAACTAATGGATTTGGAATTGCTGGATACAATGATGCCAGTGATGGTTTCAATCAAAAATCTGCACAAAATGGTGCTAACGTTAACTCAGCTGGTTACAAGGCTGGTTTGACTCAATACCAAAACTTCCAAGCAGGGGTTAATGCAGCCAATTCTGATGCAAGTACAGAACCATCAAACGTTAAAAATAGCCAAGATGCTGATGATGCATTTAATGCGACTATTCAAGGATACAGTGACGGTGCATACAACCCTAAGTCACAACAACAAACTACTACTCTTACTAATAAGAGCAAGATTTATAAACTGGCCTACAACCAAGCATTAACCATTGGTCAACAACTTGGTAACCAAGCCTATAATGACTTAGTTTATGGCAAAGTTACTGCGTCAACCACGCCACAAGATAAAGGTGGGAAAACCTTAGTATACTATGCTGTTATTAACGCCATTATTCAAGGTTTCAACGATGGTCTTGGAGGAACAGATAAGAATTATTCTCCTCAATATGAAAATGGTTATCAATTAGGTCAGATCACTTACCAATCAGCGATTAACACAGCTGCTAGTCTTTCAACAGCTTCCCGTGTTAACAATGATAAAAATTTACCAACTAACACTTATGCCTCTAACGATGCAAATAATGCTGTTATTGATGCATATAACGATATGTTACGTGGAACAGGCCAAAACCAAAGTGATTTGGATAAAGATAGTCTTGTCTATAACACCTTCTACAATATATTGTTTAGCCAACTACAAACTGAATATAACAATGGTCAAAATGATTTCAATAATCAGACCACTTATACTGGTAGTTTTAAATATGATCATACTCCAGCATATAGTGAAGGTTATTTGAATCGCGCAATGGGATTCCAAGCTGGGATTACAGGAGCTACTTCAGATACAGACATGACCAATTACAAGAACCAAGGTTTTATTACTAATGGTCCTGCATTCCAAGCTGGTCTAGCAGTTGGTAGTGCTCAAGCGAAAACTTTCCAAAATGCTAATAATCAATCATCTCCTGCAAACACAGCAAGTGACGATGTTACACAGGCCGTTTTCGATGCCTTTAACGATGTTAAGAGTAGTGGTGTAACTAAGGAACCAGCTGGTGACAAATCTAGCTTGTACAAGAAGACATACTACATTGCGGCGCAAGACGCAGTAACTTCTTATACCAACGGAGCAGTTGGATACGTTAATGGAACGGCTAGAACAGACACTAACAATCCTAATAACCTTGATGGATTTGCCTTTGCTAATGGTTGGGACAAAGCAAGATTAGGTCTATTAACTGCATTTAAATCTAGTAACGCTAAGCCAAGCGAAAATGCACAAAGTACAGGATATATATATGGTCAAAGCATATACGCGGGAGTAATGTCCTCAAGTGAACCTTCTGATAAATCAACTAATATTTATAAAGGATATGTTGCTGCACAAGCGGCGTTGGTTCAAGCTAAAAAGGATTTTGATGACTCAACGCAGGTAGATATTAATAACCTAACAATTCCTGCTGGTTATGATAATGGTCAAACAGAAGCATATAAAGCTGTATATCAAGGTGCTTACTATCAATACAAACAACAACCTATTCCAACTAATCTAGATAATGATTTAAGTGAAAATGCTTATAAACTTTCAAGAGAAAGTAATCAAAGTAATATTGGTGCAAATGACTTTGTCAATGGTAAGGCTCAACAAAGTGATAACAGCGAATATGTGGACGGTTATAACATTGCTAAGGCTGGTTACAAGGATGGTTTGATTAATGGAACTAGTCAACAAGTGCAAATGGAAAGTGGAAAGTCTAATGCATATAAGACTGGATACACAGCAGGAGCTAATAACCATGATAGTTATGTCAAAGCAGTAAATGATGAAAACTCCGATGGAAGTCAAACTTATGCTGGTGCTAAACAAGCATTAGATGATTACAATGCGGCAACAAGTGATGCTGCTAAAAATGCCATCGCTGATAAACAAATTGGTAGTGGAATTAACGCTGAGTACGCTAATGCATACAACACTGCATTAGGTCAAGCTCGAAGCAGCGCCACACAAGGTGCTAATGATTTTGTTAGTTCACAAGGCCATGCAACCCTTGCATTTAAAGAGACACAAAAGATATATGATCAAGCATACAAGGACGCTCAAATTGGTTTCCAAGCAGGATTGACTAATCCAAATGCTGTTGGTGCTAATGCCAGTCAAACAGTAGGGATTCAAGCTGCCCAAACTTATGCAGCGGGTTATCAACAAGCAGTAGCAGATGCTAAAAATAACACATTGAATCCATCTGCTCACCCTGAATTAGTAGGTTATAAGGACACAATTCAGGCGATTATTGATGCTAATAAGAATCAAGTAAACAAGCAAAGCACATCACCAATTTATGCAATTGTTGCTTCTCAACAATTGGGGATTAATGATGCCTTGGCACAATTGAGTCAATCAGCATCTAATGCTAAAAAATTAGGACCAACTGATGCCGTTAATAATGGACAATCTATCAGTGATAGTTCCTACAAGACGGGATACAACGCTGTATTAGATGGATACCTTGATGGTAAGTCAAGTACACAAGGTTCTAACACAAACTTTAACGCATCTTCAGAAAACAGTAATCCAGCATATAAATCTGGATACGCACAAGGTAACGTAATTGGTAGAAGAGAAATTGGTGCTACTGATTTCTTAAATGGGATGCCAATGGGCGCTAGCGATAATAATTACGAAGATGGATATGGTGACGCTCAAACTGGATATGCTGATGGAATTAGTGGATTAACAAACGCTAATATTTCGAAAGAATACAATCGTGGTTATGAAGTGGGTCAACAAGCTAAAGCTGATTATCAAGCAGCAGAAGCCAAAGCATCCCCAAGCGCCAGTGATTCTAATTCTGACACTTATAAAGGTGTTGCTGATGCAATCGCTTCAGTAAAACAAAATGGTAGTGTCTCAACACTAATTGCAGTCGATTCCACTCATACAGCCGCATACGTTATGGCTTATAACAAGGCGGTAGAAGATGCTAATGCTGCTAGTGAAGCTGGTTTATCAGACTTTAAAGCTGGATTAGTCGCTAACCCAAATAGTCAATCAACAGTCGCTAATCAAGCAGTATATGACCAAGCATATAACGATGCCACCGCTGGATTTAAGCAAGGACTAAGTGCTAATCCTTCATCAGAACCTACTAATCAAAACGCTAAGGCCGGGTATGATATGGCTAAAGCGGTGCAAAAAGGTTACCAAGATGCGATGAATGACTTCTTAGCCGGCAAGAGAGATATAAATGCCAATACCGAAGCTGGATATCAGGATACAATGGGCGCATTAGTCGATGCTCAGACTAATACAAGAAACGTAACTAATACGTCACCACTTTATGCTGTTACTTATTCACAAGAAGTAGGTGCTAATGATGGGATTAACGCTGTTAAGCAAGATCCAAATACTTCTAGTGATACATCTGTTCCTGCTTCACGTCAAAATAGTGTTAATTCCAATGCTTACCAATCTGGTTATAAAGGTGCCGTTGATGGTTATAAGGATGGTGCTGCAAGCACTAAAGGTGATTCAACTAACAAGAATGCTAACCAATCTACAGAAGGAAACAATGCAGTTTACCAAAATGCATATAACCAAGGAAATGCTTCAGGTCGGCAACAAGCAGGTGCTAATGACTACACCAAGGGAACTGTTGATCAACAAGTCAAAAAAGATGATAACAACTATGCAACGGGTGTAAACACAGCTGCTAGTGGTTTCTCTGATGGTAAACAAGCTGGTCAAACTTCTAGTACGGTTAAGCCAACTAATACTGATAAGCCTTATGTAACAGGATTTAATCAAGGGGTTGCAACTGCTAGTGGTTCAAATGCGGCAGTTCAACCTGGTAACAAGGATGACTCAGGACTAACTGGCGATGCTAAAAACGCTTATTACGGTACCAAAGATGGATACCTACAAGGTGCTAATGCTGGTAATACAATAACTAATAAGCCTTCTGATAATAAGGGAGCAGATACCCAATCTAATTCTTACACAACGGCTCAACGAGATGCTTACAATGATGCGGTTGCTAAAGCAAACTTAGGTGCACAAAATGCATTTAGTGGTAACAAGCCAGCTGCATACTCAACTTGGAACCCTGAACAACAAATGGCTTACGACACTGGTGTTCAAAATGCCCAAAACGGTTACAATGAAGCCCAAGATAATATCAACGCAACTAGTCCAAGCAATAATGGGACTAATATGCTTAACACCTTTAATGGTGCAAAAGCTGGTTTTGCAGATGGGACTATTGGTGCCATTCGTAATATTGCTAATCAACCAGCTGAATATCAAGCTTCATACAATAAGGCTAGAGCAGCTGCAATTTTAGCCGCACAACAAGGTGTTGCTGACTTTGCTTCTGATAGTGGAAACAAGCAACAAGGTTCAACTGATGCTTTAGGTAATGCTGAAAGTCATGGATACCAAACAGCATCTCAAGGTTACAGTGATGAAGATAGTGGATCAACAACTTCTAACAACGATCCTTCATACATTGCAGGAATTAAGTTATCTACCGATAAAGCTCAAGGTGTAAACGACGCTATTAATTCACCAAACCAAGGTAGTTCTTATAATGGTAGAGATGCTGCTCAAAAAGCTGCATATGCTGCCACTGTTAGTGGTTACAAAGATGGTGCAAATGCGGTAAATGATAATAGTCAACCAACAGATTCAACTCAAGCCAAAGTCTACGCAGATGCATATAGAGATGCATACAAACAAGGTAGATTGCAATCAAGTCTGGGTGCTAGATCTTACACTCGTAACAGACCAATGAATTCAGATGATGCATTGAGTGCTGAAGCACAACAAATTGGTTACAACAAAGCGCAAGATGGATTTAGCGATGGACTAAAGGGTCAAACTAATAGTGATAATCCATCTTACGTAACTGGTAATGATGCTGCCAAATCAGCTCAAACTGGTTTATCAGAAGCAGAAGCCGGTAACAAGAATTCACAAAATTCAGTTGCTGATACCGCATCATATGCAGATGCTCAAACTGCTTACAATGACGCAAGCACAGCTCTTGCAAGTAACCCAGATGATGTTTCTGTTAGTCAAACTAACAACACTCCAGCTTACCAATACGCATACAACCAAGCTAAGCAAGATCTAAACGCTCAATACAACGCTGGTAAGCAACAATTCTTGAACAAGTACGCATTAGGTACATCTAAGGCTGATACAAGTTCTGCTAAGTCAAACCAAGGAATTAATGCAATTAATCAAGGTTTCAATGAAGCTGTTAAAGGTTTCAAAGATGGCATGAATGGGGCAAATACTCCGACATTATCAACAAGTGCTGCCGCTGCAGGATTTGCTGAAGGACAACAAGCTCTAAATGCTGTTAATGAAGTAACTGGTGGCCAAACTACTCCAGATTCTGGTAATAATGATTCAGCATATCAAAAAGCATTTGCTGCAGCTGTTGCTGCAAAGACTGCATTTGATATGAACCCAGACATCCTAAGTATGGTTCCATCAACTGATGCTAACGCAAACAACCCAGTATATTCACAAGCATACAGTGCAACTGTTTACACACTTTCAACAGCTTACTCAAATGGGGTACAACAACTTCTAAGTGGTCAACCACTTCCAGCTAACTCCTCAACTGAATACACTGCAGGTTTCAACGATGCCAACAATGGTTTCGATAACGCATTAAATGGTCCTAACTATCCAGATACTAATGCATATGGATACGTTACTTCCGGTGCTCAACAAGGTCTAGCAGTAGGTCAAAGAGCATTGTCTGGTTACAACGCCGCAATGCAAAACAACACCACACCAACAGCAGATTCAGTTCAAAATGACGCTAACAGTGGTGCTACTGCCGGATATAAGGATGCAATTTCAGGTTCTAAGCAAACTGATGCACAATTAGCACAAACTAGTTTGGCATACAGAAAGTCATACGCTAAGGCTTACGATGACGTTAAGAATGCTGTTCTAACAGGTTCAACTAACTTCGTAAGAGGACAAACTCCTGATAAGTCAAACAGTCAATACTCCAAGATCATGGAAGGATATAACTATGCTTCCCAAGGTTTTGAATACGCTAAGAGTCATCAAAGCAAGGACACAACCGGTTTAACAGATGATCAAAAGAACAACTCTTCATACATGAGAGGGTTCTATGCTTATGTTGACGCTGTAATTGGTTACAACGATGCACAAAATGCAACATCAGATACTGCTCCATACAACGCTGCCTACAAGGAACAACAACGTGGTTACGAAGGGGCAATTGATGGTTACAGAGATGGTAAGAACGGAACTGCTCAATACACTAACAATGAAGTCTTCCCATCCTCACGTGTTGCATACGACCTTGCGTACCAAGATGCCAAAGCTAAGGCAACTCAAGGTGCAATTGATGCAATGTCAACCAATCCAACAACTGATACTTCTCAATTCAAAGCAAAACAATTAGATGCATATCAAACAGGTAAGAACAATGCGGTTACTGGATATAACCAAGCTAAGTCAGACCTATCCGTTTCAAATACAAACCCATACAGTGCTGGAACCGACTCATACAACACCTTCAACGGTGCTCACGATGGTTTCGTAGCCGGAATCAGTGGAAATGCTACACCAGAATCAACCAATTCAGTCTACACAGCCGCTTACAACAAGGCTCAATCAGAAGCTAGTGCCAATGTGACAAATGGTGTGGCGGACTTCGCAAAGAATGCTGACGATACCAGCAAGCAAAGTCAAACTGACGCTACTAACCAAGCAATATACACTGGTTACAACAACGCTAGTGAAGGTTATGATGCACAAATTAGTGGAACTGCTGATAGCACTAACACCAACGTCGCATACGTTGCTGGTGTTCAAATGGCAGTCGACAGAGCTAACGGTATTGCTGCAGCAATCGCAAATCCTAATGCAACTGCATCAGGATCAGCCGCTGAAGTTGCCGCATTTAACGCAACTATCGCAGGATACAAGGATGTTATTAACGGTACAACTACTGGCCAAACTCCAGATTCCAACGATACAGCTCAAACTAAGGTTTACTTGGATTCATACGGTCAAGCTCAATCAACTGCTTTAACTAGTGCTTCAAACGGTGCGCAAGCATTCGTTCAAAACACTGGTAAACCAGCAAGTGGTAGTGACTACAATTCAATCGCTACACTAGCCGGTTACAACCAAGCTAAGAGTGGTCATGATGACTTTGTCGCAAACAAGGCAGCTCAATCATCAACCGCTGCTTACATGACTGGTTACAATGCTGCCAAGTCAGCAGCTAGTGGTTTAGCCGATGCACAAAACGCAACTAACAGTGGTCAAGGGGACGCAATAGACGTAACTGCATATGGGGATGCTCAAACAGCTTATATTGATGCATTCAACTATGTAACTGCTCACCCACAAGATACTGCAGCTCAATCATTTGCTAACAAGTCAACTGCATACAACGATTCATACAATGCAGCTAAGACATACCTACAAGGTCAATATGTTGCAGGCCAAGACCAATTTGTAAATCAATACGCAAATGGTAATGGTTCTGCTAGTCTAAATGGTGTGGCATCAACTCAAGCCCAAGCACTGGTTAACCAAGGATTTAATGACATGTTAAGTGGATATAACGAATCCATTAATGGAAATAATCTAAACGGTACTGCTAGTTCATCAGATAACCCAGTCCAACAAGCTGGATTTGCTGAAGGGCAATTAGTATTGAAAGCAGCAAATCAAGTTGCTAACGGTAATACAACAGGTGATCAGAATAGCGATGCAATTTATCAAAAAGCATTAGCTGCAGCAAATGCGGCTAAAATAGCTTTTGATGCTAATCCTGATGTATCAGATGTCGTTGTTGCTAGTGACAGTAACGCTTCTGTTGTTCCATATGTTAATGCTTACAAGTCGGCTGTGGATCAAATGAAGTCTAATTATCAATTAGGTGGTTCACAATATCTAAGTGGGCAAAAAGCTTCATCTACTGCACCTAGTGAATTAATCCAAGGCTATAATGATGCTAAGTCAGGATATACCTCTGCAATGAGTGGTTCTCTTATCGCTGCTAATTCCACAAGTGGAGTTCAAAGCGGTTTCAATCAAGGACAGCTTGTTTATGCGGGATATCAAAATGCGATGAATAGTCAAGGAAGCGCAGGAAGTCAAAATCAACATCAAATTGATGGATACGATGGGGCAAATGCTGGTGTTGAAGCTGTAATGACAGCCAGTGGAAGTGTTCAAAATGATGATCAATTAAGAGCAGCCGGTAAGTCGTTTGACTATATTCAAGCTTATGATAAAGCAGTGAATGAAGCTCAAAATTCCAGATCTATCGGTGCTAGTGAATATCTAGCTGGTCAAAGTAAGCCAACTGGAACCACACAAATTGAACAATCTAAAGCAAATGGTTTTACTGATGCAAACAATGGTCATGATGCAGCTGCCAACGGAACTACAAATGATCAATTAACTCCAGCACAAAAGGCTAATAAAGAATTTATGCTTGGATTCAATTCCTACTCAGATAGTATGAGTGGATATAACACCTATGAACAAGGTGGTAATTTAGGTTCCAGTGCAACGCAAGGTCAAAAGGACTCCTTTGACGGTGCAAAAGATGGATATTTGGCTGGCCCTAACGGTGGATCGATTCCTGACATGACAGGGAAATCACCTGCTTATATTGATGCTTATAAGAAGGCGTTTGAAAAAGCTAAAGAAATTGCTAACCAAGGTGCACAAGATGCAATGACTGGTCAAAATAACAGTCAAAGCAATTGGAGTGCCCCACAAAAGGCGGCATATGATGCTGGAAAGAAAAATGCTACAAATGCTTACAGTGCGATTAAGAGTAATGTTAAGGCAGATAATAAATATGCTACATCAACAGATGCCTCTGAAGCTTTTGAGGGTGCTAAAGCTGGATTCAGTGCAGGAACTATTGGTTCTAATGATGACAGTATCTTAAACGGAAAATCAGAAGTCTTTAAAGATGCATATAAAAAGGCTAAAGCTGAAGCTCTTAATGCTGTAAATCAAGGTCAAGCTGATTTCCAAGCTGGAAATATTAACAACGCACCATCTGGTAAGGATGCACTAAGTGTCGCTAGAGCTAATGCTTTCAATCAAATGCAAAAAGGTTTTAATGATGCTAATGCTAACCCTCAAACTATTGATGCTAATAATCATGATGCCTCATATCTAGCTGGAAAGAACATGTCTGACCAAGTAAAACAAGGGATTGCCGATGCTAATACCAATGGTTCAATTACTGACTATGGTAAAGACGGTTCAAAAACACCAGCTCAAGTTGCTGCATACAATGCTGCCGTTAATGGATACTATGCATCAGTTAATGGCTACAAAGATGGTGCTAATGGTGACAAAGAACACAGTAATCCAATTAATCCATCCCAAGCTGCTGCCTATAACTATGTATATCAATTAGCATGGAATAATGGTGGTCGACAAGCTATGACGGGTGCTAATAACTATGAGAATGGTATTGCACGATCAAGTGATGAAGGAATTAAATCACTTGCTCAAAACATTGGTTATGATGATGCCAAACGTGGTCATGATGACTTCTTAAATAATCGTCAACCAACTGGTAATGTTACTCAGGCTTATACTATGGGTCGTGACATGGCCAAGGCTGCTCGAGATGGATTAACAGATGCTATCAATGGTCAAAACAATGCAAGTGCTTCTAGCCAACCAGGTGCATATAATGATGCACAGCAGGCTTATAAGGATGCTGCTAACGCTGTTTCATCCAACCCAGATAATCCGGCAGGACTACCAGCAGGTAAGCCTGTTTCATATCAAGACGTATACAACAAGGCTGTCTCAGCTCTACAAAATCAATACCAAAACGGTGCTAACCAATTTGGTTCTCAATACTCCAATGGTAATAGTACAGCTGATGAAACTTCAGTAAATTCAGATCAAGACAAACAACTATTGCAACAAGGATTTGACGAAGCTAAAGCTGGTTATCAAGAAGCCATTAAATCAGCTACAAATCCAGATGGTACTTTGAACCTTAACGTTCAACCAAGTGCTAATGATAGTAGTGCAAAGAAGATTGGATTTAATCAAGCAATAACAGCGTTGACCGCGGCACAAAATGTTGCTAATGGTGAAATTCAACAATCACAAACTGGTCCAATGTATAATACAGCGTTTGAAGCAGCAATGGCTGCCAAACAAGCATTGCATAACAATCCTGATGCACCTAATACACTTTCACCATCAGATCCTAATAATAATAATCAAGTTTACAAGGATGCTTATAGTGCGGCTATAACACTAATTAAACAACATTATGTCGAAGGATTTAATGATTATATGACTGGTAAGTCTGTACCGACAGGTGACACTCAAGCCGACATTGATGGTTACAACAATGCTAAAGCTGCTTATGCTCAAGCAGTGAATGGTCAATATTTCAGTGGTTTGACTTACCAAGATGCTAAGAGTCAAGAAGCATTTTCTGCAGGACAAAAGGTTGTGAATGGATACAACGATGCTTTCAACAAGCGAAGCGAAGATACCACTAATGATTCAAGCGATGCTTACCAAGCAACCAAGGATGCTTACAATGACGCAAATGCGAATACCAAACGTGATTTAAGCACTTCATCATTAGACTATGTTACTGCTTACAACTACGCTATGAAGATGGCAAAAGATGCAAGAAATGATGGTGCTTCTCAATTCGTATCCCATGGAACTACTGATTTTGGCAGTCAAACATTGGCCAATGATGCTCAAAGCAATGGTGCTGCTGCAGCTGAAAATGGTAAGAATGACGCTAAGAACAATAAGTCAACTAATGATTCAACTGATAGTGCTTATCTAATTGGTTTCAATTCACTTTCAGGTGCTAGTGATGGTTCTGAAGATGCCAAAAATGGTAATGGAATTAAGAGTGCTGATGAACTATCTAAGGATGGCAAGGATCAAAACTACATCAATGCTTACACTGATGGTTATAACGGTACTAAAGCCGGATACATTGATGGCCAAGATGACAAGCAAAAAGCTGACTTGAGTAAACAAAGTCAATCCTACAAGGATGCTTACAACAACGCTTACAATGATGCTAAGTCAATCGCTAACCAGGGTGCATTGAATCAACTTGCTGGAAAGAATAACCCAAGTGGTTACAACACTTTACAACAAGCTGCTTACAATACAGGTCAAACCAATGCTCAAAATGCTTATGCATGGGCACATGACGACGTTAATAACAAGAACAAGTTTATCAATAACTCCGATGCTTCAGACATCTTTAACGGTGCTCAAGCCGGATTCTCTGATGGAAAACTAGGAAATGTTGCTAATGTTACTTCACAAACCGCTGTTTACCAAGCTGCATACAACAACGCTAGAAGCCAAGCGGGAGCTCAAACAGTTCAAGCTATTAAGGACTTCAAAGCAGTTAAGGATACAATTTACAATGCAGACCAAGGTAAAAATGATGCAGAATCAATTGCTTACACTAACGCATATGATCATATCAAGGCTGGTTTCAATGACCAAATCAACCAAAATGCATTAGTTGACACTACTGGTAAGGATTCGTCATACAAGGCTGGTATCCTTATGGCTAAGAATGTTCAACTTGGAATCTCAGATGCTTCTAACAACCCAAGTCGTACAGATTACGTTGGTACTGATACCCAAAAGGCTGCCTACGCAGCAACCCGTGATGGATACCATGACGGTAGTTACAACAGCAATACCACAATGGACTCATCATTAGCTCCACAAAAGTACGCATACGATTATGCTTACAAGTTGGCTAAGGCTAGTGGTTTGAATTCAGCAATTAACGGTGCCAATGTTTACATCCAAGCAGATGCTCAAGTTCCCGCTGTTAGCGCAGATGGCATAGCACAACAAAAAGGTTATAATGATGCGCAATCTGGATATCAAGCATACTTGGATAATCCAAGTGGTAGTCTTGATAATAGTCAAACACAAGCATATAAATTAGGTTATGCTGCCGCTAAAGAATCGAGACAAGGTATTACAACATTTAATGGTTTAACTAGTCCAAATTCGGCAACTACTGATCCAAATACTAGTGCAACGGCTAATGAACAAGATGGTTTCAACGGTACCCGTGATGGTTATTTTGCTGGAATATCACGTTTGCCTAAGCAAGTATTTGATACAAGTTCTAGCCAGTCTCGTGCTTATCAAGATGCATATAATGCATCATATGATGCAGCAAGAAGTAAAGCTCAGTCTGGTGCCATTGATCAATTGAGCGGTGCAAATAATGTACAAACTAGTTGGGTTCAAGCTGATCAAAACGCATATGCTTATGGACAACAAATTGCATCTAAAGCGTACACTGATGCAAATAGCAATCCTAACAACACTAACTACACAATTGTCAATGATGCCAGCGATGCATTTAGTGGTGCGAATGCCGGATTTGCGGATGGTACATTAGGAAACAACAATTATCCAAGTGATACATCTGCTAAACCAGTATACTGGGCAGCTTATAAGAAGGCCCAACAAGCTGCAATTAATGCGGCAATTAAGGGTGTTCAACAATTTGCAGCCGGCAATTCTCAACCTGATAGTTCAGGTCAAAGTGATCAAGTATCTAACGCTGAAAACTATGGATTTAATCAAGCTCAATCTGGATACCAAGACTTCTTTAATGATGGAACAGCTAATAGTACAAATGTTTCATATATGTCAGGATATAAGTTAGCTAATGATCAACAAAATGGTATGAATGATGCTTTATCTTCAAACCCAACATATGATGATTCTAAAGCTCAATACAGTAAGGATGCTTATAAAGCAGCCTTTGATGGAACTAAGAATGGTTTTGTTGATGGGAGTCAAGGTAATACAGCACACATCAATCCTGAAAATTCAGGCCAAAGTTTAATTTATAATTCAACTTATGGACTTGCTATTACTAGCGGTAAGAATTGGTCTCAACAAGGGGTAAGCGGCTTTATTAATGGATCTCCTGATGATCTAAATAATAATGTTCAATCTAATGCATACCATCAAGGTTTTGTTGATGCATCTAATGCTAAACGCGATGCATTTGCCAACTACCCAGGCACTAGTTCCTCTGGAAATACCAATTACCAACAAGTATATGCTGGATACCATGATGCAATTGATGATGTTGTAAATGGTAGAGCACAAAAGCAAATCTCTTCACTAGATATGTATTACCCAGCGTACGTAAATGGTTATAGATATGCTACTAAGTTAGCTACTCAAGGGGCAAAAGACTTCTTGACTACTGGAACACAAAGTAATCAAGCTTCTGCTGCTGAAAATGCGGTATATCAAAAGGGATATCAAGATGCATCCAATGCTTACACAGCTGCGGTAACTGATCCTAACCAAACTGAACTTGCATCATATGTTGCAGGTGGTAACGCTGATAATACATTCAATGGTGCGGCTCTAGCATTCAATGAAATAGCTGTCGGAAGTACTGACTTAGGTACAAATGGCAACACAAATCCAATATTCATCGCTGCTTATAATAAGGCATTGAGTGAGGCTAAAACTTATTCAGATAAAGGTGCGATTGCGTTTGGTAATTTGACTAGACTAAATGATGTAGTTAATACAGTTCATAATCAAATTGCATTTAGTAATGCTTTAGTAAGTGGATATATCACTGCTCAAAGTGCATATGCTGAAGCTCAAGCTAACTTGAATGAAAATCACAGCACTGATAGTACTTATGATCAAACCTATCAGGGTGCTACAGCAGCATTTAAAGCCGTCATTGATGGCAATGAAAGTGACTCGCATGCTAAAGATAACAAATCTGCAGTATTTAGTGCCATTTATGATCGAGCACTTAGTCATGGTATTTCCCAATCTAAGAAGGGTGCCATTGCATTTGCTAAAGACAAGAAACAATCGGATAACGATGCTGCTAACGCAGCAATGTATAACAAGGGATACACCGATGCACAATCAGCTTATGCATCTGCGCAAACTAATCCTAACCAAGCTGCACAACATACTAATAACACTAATGTGGACAATGCATACAACGGTGCCGCTGCAGCATTTAATGATGTAGCAAAAGATACGCCAAATGCTCACCGAGATAATGATAGTGCTGTTTACAAAGCTGTTTATGATAAGGCAATAGTTGAAGCGCAACAAAATGCCCTTGCCGGAGCTAATGCTAGACTAACTGGCGTAAACCTTAATGATGGAATTAAGAACATGAGTACTGCTTCTGCTCAAAACGCTTATACCACCGGTTTCCAGGATGCTGATAAAGGTTATGTAGCTGCTCAAAATGATATGACACAGGCTAATGCTCATGGAACTACAAGTAATGTTGATAGTTCATACCGTGGATCTGCAGCAGCATTTAATGATGTTGTTAATAACACCATTAATGCTGGTAAGAATGCCGACAGTAGTTCGGTATATCAAAACGCTTACAAGATGGCTTTATCTGAAGCGGTTTCTCACGCTAACGATGGTGCTCAAGCCTTCTCTAAAGGCCATGTTTTAACTGATGATTTGAAGAACCTACCAAACGATTCTGCTAAACGAGCATATACTACTGGCTTTAAAGATGCTAAGAATGCTTATGCCGCAGCAACTACTAATCCTACAGATACCACCCATACTAGTCAAAGCAACTTTGACGAAACATTCCGTGGAACTGTTGATGCATATAAAGCTGTAGTAGGTCATAAGTCGTCAGACGCTGGTAAGGCATCTGATAATAATAATGCCTATACTGCTGCATATGATAAGGCATTCGCTGAAGCTACTCAGTTTGCTCAAGCTGGTGCAATTGACTTTGGTAAAAATGTTGATGCAACTCTTGGACGTACACAGTTTGGTAACAATCAATCTGCTAAGACAGCCTACACGACAGGATACAACGACGCAAAGGTAAGTTATGCCAAAGCACAAGCTAACCCAAGTGACCAAGGTAACCACACTAGTCAAAGTAATGCTGATGAAGCATATAAGGGTGCTGCCGCTGCATTTAACGATGTTACTAATAATCAAGCAGGCAAGAATGCGACTGATGGTAATCCAGTTTATGCATCAACATATAGTCGAGCATTAAATGAAGGACAGGCCATCGCAAGTAAGGGTGCTCAAACAGCACCACTAGGAACGGATGCTGTCAACCAAGCATTGGCTATTTACAAGAACAATCCTGCGGCTCAAAAGATGTTTAACACTGGTGTAAGTAATGCTAATGCTGCTTACGCCGCTGCAAGAATTAACCCTAATAATTCAATTGATCATACATCAACAAGTGATTACGATGAAGCTTACAAGGGTGCTGCTGCTGGATTCAATGATGTCGCAAGTGATCAATTCAACAGTCAATTTGCTAACGATACCAATCCTGTTTACCAAAACGCTTACACTAAGGCTGCAAACGAAGCAACTGCTTATGCAACTCAAGGTGCAATCCTAGGTAACACTGGTAAGCAAATATCTGATGGTTGGAATGGTTCAACTGACCAAGCTGTAATCAACGCTGTAACATCTGGTTACAATGATTCTTACACTGGTTACGTTGCGGCTATTCAAGATCCAAGTAAGAACTTCAACCATACTTCAAACAGTAATATCGATAAATCATACAACGGTGCTGCCGCTGCATTTAACGATATTGCCGGAAATAATGGTAAGGCTAGTCGTTCAATTAGTTCGGATACTGTATATACCACTGCATACGACAAGGCATACGCAGTTGGTTTACATTACCAAAACCAAGGTGCTGCGGATGCTGCTAACAATGTCGATGAACAAACTGGTATCAACGCATTGAACGGTTACCAAGGTTTGATTGACGTATATGACCGTGGTTACAAGGATTCTGGCGATGGTTACAAGCTTGCTCAACAAAATAGAAACGACCATGCTAACCACACTTCAGACAGTAATTCCGATGTATCATACAACGGTGCTGCTGCCGGATTCACCGACACAATCAACGGTGAAGTGGGTAAACATCAAAACGATAACCAAACACCAACTTATCAAAACGCATACACTCGTGCCGTTAAGGAAGCCCAAGCACAAATCCATCAAGCAACACTTGATTTCAATAACAACTTGAATAGAGATACTCAAGCTCAACAAATCAGTGCTGGTTCTGACAAGGATGCTTACGTAACTGGTTACAACAACGCTAGTGACGTATACAAGAGCGTCCAAGACTCAGGTGAGAACGATGGTAAACACACATCAGACAGTGTCAACGATGAACAATACCGTGGTGCAATGAATGCATTCACAGATGTCATTAACGGCACTCCTGGAGCAAACGCTTCAACTGATAGTGTGGCTGTTTCTGAAAAGGAAAACACAAGTGACGTCTACACTAGTGCTTACGCTAAGGCTCAAGTCGAAGCCACTCAAGATGCCTTGAATGGTGCAACTAACTTCATTTCACCAAACACCTCTGGTAATACGCCAACAGCTACTGGAAAGTTAAAGGCTTATAACAAGGGTGCGATTGATGCACAAGGTGCTTATGAATTAGCTCAAGACGATAGAACTCAAGGTTCGACTCATTCAACTAATAGTAACTTTGATGTTGTTTACACCAGTGCTATTGCTGGTTTCAATGATGCAATCGATAACCCATTAGCACCTGCTAAAGAAGGAAACGACCTAGCTACATTGGCCTACAATAAGGCATTGGCACAAGCTAAGCAATCAGCACTAAACGGTGTATTGGCATTCAATAACGATAACCATGATGATGCATTTGCTAAGGAAGCTAAGCCAAGTGATAGGGATGCATTCAATATTGGTTACAACCAAGCACAAAGTGGTTTCACTGCTGCTGAAATCAACTACTTGGATGCTGCTCATCACGACACAAACTCCTATTCTGATCAAGTCTACACCAATGCTGCAAAGGCATTTAAGGATGTAAACGACAGAACTGGTCAAGTTAAGGATAATGTCACAAATGATGTTGCGGGTTCTGCTTACAACAAGGCCTTCAACGAAGTATTCAACATCGCAAACAATGGTGCTGATGATTCAGTTAAGGGTGCATCACAATCTACCAACGTTGCTCAATACGCTGGCAAGAAGGCATTAACCGATGCTTACAATGCTGGATACGTTGATGCAACTAAGGCTTACTCAGATGCTGAAAACGACCACAGCAAGGCAAATGACCATACTAGTGATAGTAACTACGACCGTGTCTACCGTGGTGCCGCACTTGGATTTGCTGATATTATCAACCATCAACCTGGTCAAAATGCTAAGGGTGATTCCAATAAGGCGTTCGTTGATGCTTACAGCAGAGCATCACAACAGGCATTTGCACAAGCTCATGATGGTGCTATTGATGCCAATGGTCCAAAGCAAGTTCGTCAATTGAACACCAATGCTGACAAGCAAGCTTACCAAGTTGGTTTCAATGATGCTACAAACGGATACAGTGAAGCTCAAGGTAATCCTGATGACAAAGCCAAAACTAATCAAACAACTAATGCAGGGTTAGCATATGCTGGTGCTGCTGCAGCATTTAACGATGTTGCAGATGGTAAACCAGGTGAACATGGTCAAACAATTGCGGATCTTGTTTACCAAAATGCTTACAACAAGGCATTGCTTGAAGGTAAAGCTAACGCAAATCAAGGAGCAACAGCATTTGGCCAAGGGAACGCACTAAGTGATGATATTAAGCAATTTGCAACTTCTGGTGCTAAGGTTAAGGACTACACCAAGGGTTACAATGATGCCCAAGCTGCATTTGCCGCAGCGCAAAGTGATGCTAGTCAAGCCGACCAACACAGAAGTGGCAGTGATTACGATGAAGTTTACTCCGGTGCTGCAAACGCCTTTAACGACGTTTCAAACCATACAGTTGGTCAACACAGAAATGACTCAAATAATCCTGCATATGTTGCCGCATACGACAAGGCATTAACTTCTGGTCAATCAAACACCCAAGATGGTGCTTTGACATACTTGACTGACAGCCAAGACTACGACAAGAAGATGGATTCATTCTCCACTCAAGCTGAAAAGAACTCATTTGCAACTGGATTTAATGATGCTAAGAAGGGTTATGAATTAGCACAACAAAATCCAATGCTTCAAAGTCATATCGATCAAAATGATCTAGATAACACTTACCGTGGAGCAGCTTCTGCATTTAACGATGTTAAGAATGGCACTGCTGGACAACACGCTAAGACTGAAGATAATCCAATTTACCAAAAGGCATACGATAAGGCATTAACCGAAGCCATGAATTCATTCACCGATGGTGCTAACGAATTTAATGACAACAAGCCAAACTCGGCAAGTGGTGTTGACGCAAACAGTCTAGACCACAATAAGGGTTACCAAGATGCTAAGGAACAATATGAAAAAGTCTTGGTAAACGGTGATGATAACCTACCTGACGATGCAAACCCTGCACAAAAGATTGGTTACCAAAAGGCTAAGTTAGTTGTTGCCGGCATTATCGACGCAACTAGTGGCAACAAGCAACAATCAAATGATCCAAACTATGTATTGGGTTACAATTCTGCTCAAGCTGCATTGCGTGATGGTCAAGCTTTTGCTCAAGCAAACGGTAAGATTGATAATGTAAATGACATTCCTGTTCCTGATGGATTAGATCCAGATGCATATCGTCAAGTATTTGCTGGTGCTTACGAAGGTTACAAGACTGGTGCTGGACTACATCCTAAGAACCCAAGTCAAACTAACCCAGCATTCGTAAATGCATACAATAATGGTTACAACAAGGCAGCAAACGATATTCCAGCCCAAGAAGATTACCTATACAACGGCAAGAAGACTAACTTCAACAGTAGAACCGACAAGAACTCGTATGAACAAGCATACAAGAAAACTGGTGATGGTTTCACTGATGGAATTAAGAATATCGCAATGCAAAATCCTGATTCTGGTTACTACGTAAATGGTTACAAGGCTGCTAAGATTGCACTTGCTGCAATGAAGAAGGCTAAGACTAAGGCACAATTAACCAATGCACAACTAAATGCATTAGGTGGTCAGACCTACGTCAACGCATTTAACGGATACCGTCAAGGTGTTAAGGCAGCTCAAGCAAGTGCTCGTACTCACAAGAAGTTAACTGCTAAGCAATTGGCTGCTAAGGGTCAAGTATTTGCATACACTTACAACCAAGGATTCAAGATTGAAACTGCTCATCAAACTAAGATTGGTAAGAAATACGGAAGTGCTCGCGCAATTAAGCGTAGTCCAATTCCAATGAGTATTACCAAGAACCACTCAGCAGCATATGCTAAGGCATATATTGCAGAGTACAAACGTCAATTCAAGGCTCACATGCCAAGATATATTTACAACGTTAAGACTATCTATACTCACAGAAGAACTAAGTTCTCTCATGGTTCAAGAGTTGTTAAGTACAAGTACTCAAGAAGATATAACGCACATGTCTTTAAGGTTATCGGTATCAAGTACTACAAGAACCGTGTACCAAGATATGTTGTATCCGGTGGTCGTCTAGTAACTGCTGGTCAAATGGTCCAAGATGCATATTACCGTGGTAATACTGCTAAGACCGCTAAGAATAGTAGTAATAAGAAGACTAAGAATAAACCAATGGTATTCCGTGTAATTAAACCTACCGGTGCATTGATCCATACAAGTAAGAAATATACTAAGCACAATGTAATCAGAAGAGTTCGTCAAGGACAGTTGATTCACGTTGTTAAGGTTGTTAAATACTATGGATTAACAAGACTATACCTAGGACACAACAGATACTTTACTTCAAACAAGACCTTTGTTAAGAAGGTAAGATAGTCGAAAAAAGACCTAGCTATTTGCTAGGTCTTTTTTTGTACTTTTGTTTTATCGTTTTTTAAGTTTTCATTAAGGTTGAGTTGGACAGATTAACTAAAACTTATAGTGGTAGTAGAATGAAGTTGTGAAGCTTAATATTGTTGTTTTAATAGGCATTTAATCAAATTTATCGATAATAACCTTTGTCGTTGGAAAGATATTTAAGTGAATATTATGTTCAAATTAAAAGAGCTTCAACTTTTAAAATTGGTTAATTTAGTTGTCCTGTTTGTATAAAACACTAAATTAAAAATCCAGAGAGTCAAAATAACGGGGGAGGGCTTTCTTTTGCAATACAATAAGAATGAAATTCAAAAGACCAATGATAAAAAGATTCTACGTAAAGTAAAGAAACAATGGGTTGTAGTCTCATTGGCTTCTTTTGCTTTCTTAGGTGGAACTTCTTTGGCATTAATGTCACACGGAGTCTCTGCGTACGCTGATGATAATGGTAAGAACACATCGGTTGTTCAAACCAATAACAATCAGCAATCATCGACCAATAAGTCTGATGATAATAACCAAAATGCATCAAGCAATGATCAACAAAATCAAATCAACCAAAATGATGCTAACAATGATAATGGTCAAAGTACTACTAACAATAGCACTCAAAACCAAAGCCAAAACGATATCAGTAACAACAGTAATGATGATCAACAACTATCAAATCGTTTAGGTTCTAGTGACCAATCCAACAATCAAAATCAAACTACCGACATTGTTAACAACCAATCTGCAGATGCTGCTGCTAATTATCAAAAGCATCTACAAGGTAACACTCAAGATGCTAATGATAACAATGCCCAGTATACTCAAGCAATTAACCAAGGGGTTAATGACGCCTACAGTAACCGTAATGCCAATAACGATGACATAACTGATAACAACAGCAAAGCATTATACAGTGCTGCTTACCAAGGGGTTAATGCCGACCAATCAAAGAGTATTTCTGATAACATGGCTAGTTCATCAATTGATGATATCAAGAAGGCAGCTGCCAACACTTCATCAATGTTATACATTGCTTACAAGTATGGTGTTGATTTCAAGAGGATTGCGGATGCTGCATTTAACGATGCTACCACGTCAGGATCAGATGATTACACTCAAGGAAGCAATCGTCCAGGTTCTGCTTCTGGGTTACAAGCTATGTACGATAACGCATACATGGGTGTTAGAAACGCTTTAAATCAACAATTCGATTCAAATAACAAGTTCAATACCTCTGGATACGATGCCAATCCAGAAGATAAGAATATACCACACAACAACACTAATACCAGTTCTTTTCAATATAAAGAAACCTTCAACAAGATGGTTAACGACTTTAACAACGGAATTGTTTACGCCAATAACAATGCCCAATTTAATAGTGCCATGGTTGCTTCAGGAACTGCCAACATTCAAAAGATTGTATTGACTAACAACATTAACTCAAGTGGAACTGTTACCAATCTTGGTAATTTGACTATTGATGGTCAAAACAAGTTCTCACTAAGTGGCACTTACACTTTCAATAAGTCTGATAGTGGTTCGGTTGTTAAAATCCAGAACGTTACCAGTTTAGGAAGCCCATATGTTGTAAACGGTAATGGATTCGTTGAATACGATAACGTTAGATACAACAGCACTTTTGATAACCTATTCAATCCAAGTAACGGAAATGGTAACTATGTATTAGGTGCCAATGTATACACTTCAGACGCAACTAACAACAACGGCATGATTACCTACAACGAAACCTACAAGAACTTAAACACTCAAGGTGGTAAGTTCGTTGTTGGTGCCAATGGTCAATACGCATTCAATTCATTGATTGCCAACTATATTGTGTTTCAAGAAGGTTCAACCGTTAACTTGAACCCAGTGGAAATTGATAATCACGTTTACCAAAAGAGCTGGGGTAAAACAGTTCAAACTGATAATTTAGATTCAACCATTATGCCTAGCTACGGTATTATAGCCAATAACAATATTAATGTGCATACCGGTGCCACTGTTAACATAACATTGAGTAACAACACTAACGGTATCCGTGTTGGCAACATTAATGATCCTTCTGATACCGGATCAGGAGATAGCGGAAACGTAGTTATCAAGGGGGCTATTAACCTAGTTGTTCCAGATGGTGTTACACCAACTGCATTGGATCCTAAGTTAGTTAATAGTTCAAAGAACACATCATCCGTTGCCAGTGGATGGAATAATAAGCGTACAGATGCCGTTGTTTGGTTAGGTCATGGCATGCAAATCCTAAGTGGCGGTACTTTCAAGGTTGATGCCAAGATTCCTACTACTGCTAATGGGGGATTGTACAACGCCTTTATCTACGGACCATACTCAACAATGAAGAACGGTGGTCGTAGAAATCAATCAACTAGTAAGATTATCGTCCAACAAAATGGGACATTGGACATTAATATGAACACTGGATCAAAGGATCACCCACTTCGTGTTGCCTTTCTGCCAATCGTTGCATTCAATCCAAGGAAGTTTAATTTAACATTGAACGTTACACCAGGAACCCCATTAACCGGTGCAGCTGGTCCAAAGCTAAGTCTATCTTCCATTGATGTCTTTGGCGCCATTTTGGATAATGGAAATATTGATAGTATTAGAACTAGCAGTGGTTACCAACTAAACCCATACATTTATCACTACCGTCGTAATGGTACTGCGTTGGGTGAAAATGATGATAATTTTAATAGTAGTGAAATTTTCCAAGATATTAACGGGGTAACTAACGGATACAAGCCAGCAGGATCTGAAAGTAGTAAGAAACGATTTAGTTTCAGTTATCCATACACATGGTCAACAGTTCCATCAACTGGCGTTACAGACAATGGAGTCAACTTTGATACCGCTTTTGATTACCTACAATACTTCGTTCAATTGTACGAAGACATTCTTGCAAATAAGCAAGATTACAATGATCAAGTTCAAAACGGTAACATTGTAACCAATGATACTAGCCGTTCAGGTGCATACAATCCTGATAAAGCTAAAAATGGTGACAATCCAACTCAAGCTGAAATTAATACAGCAATTTCTAATGTCTGGAAGAACGATGTTAACAGGGTAAATAATCAAACAGGTATCTTAAATGATACTACCTGGGCAAGTAGCCTTAATAGTCAAAGGGCTTACTTGAACGGTCAAACATTCCAAGAAGTTGCTGGAATGAGTAAGAAGGACTTCATTAATAAACTTAAGAACATCAATGACCCTCAACTACCTGACATTATCATTAATATTGCCAACGCACTAGGTAAGACTGTTGCAAGCATGTCCAATAATCCAAAGGTTATTAGCAGGTTCAATGAAGCTTTCAATGGCAATAATCCAAAGGTTATTTCAGGTCAAAACGCCAGAAACGATACTTCCATCGACTTCTCTGGTTCTCCTTCAATTGAATTCGACCACAATATCGAAGTTTACCAAGATAATAATGGTCACTATCATGCCAAGTTTGACGCCACATTAAACAACCCTGGGGATGATGCTAAAGAACATCAAGTCGAGGTTCACTACGTTACTGGTTCATTTGATGCGAAGTCAAACAATGGTGACGTCTACCGCAATATGTACAAGGCTAATAACAATAGTGAAGCGTTAGCCCAAACAATCACGCTTGATTCAAGTAATTCTACTACGCAAAGTGATGGTAGCATCAAGTTTAATGGTGATATTGATTTAGGAACTAAACCAGTCGACACTGTTGGTATTCGTTTGAATACCTTCATGGGAACTAATTTAGCTAACTGGCAAGGATCTGCATATCAACCAATTGCCAGTGTAACTAGTTCAATTCGTCCAGGTAACAACAGTTATCAAACCAACGTTGAAGGTTTTAACAGTGTATGGACTCGTCTAGATGATGGACAAGAACTTAAGTTAAAGGGTAACTACGGTCCTGACAATGACATGCACTCAATTGCTGCTATGCCTACAGCACAAGGATTCTTGAACAACATTAGTGGTATTTTGAGTCACTTAAATGATAGTGACCAAAGTCAGTCTCAATACTATACAAACAAGACTTCAAGTAATCCATTAGCAAGTCCTGAATACCGAGAATATTTAATTAATAACCAAAACATCACACCATTTGATGATTCATCATACAGTGGTGCTGATAGTAATAATAAAGATACAAGCTATTCCACAGTCAGAGTTATCGCTTCTAACGGTGCCAAGACTAGGCTAGTTGGTATTACCAAGTTACCAACTTCAACAATCCTAGGAAATGGTACTTTAGATACTTCTAATTACGACGCTAAGACTGCGTTTACCAAGCTATCCAGTGATGTATCTAACAATAACAAGGGTTACGCACTTGATTTATCTAAGACTCCAATGAAGCAATATGATAAGTCAACTTACGACATCTACGTTCCTGATGTTCAATTCATGCAAGATGGTACATTATTACCAATCGATACCCCTTCTGGAAGCAGAATTCCATTTAAGGGGATTGCAAAGGTTGATAAGAATACTGGTAACGTGATTTCAGTAACTCCACAACTACCTGGTTTCGCTGTTGTACAAAATAATACAGGTCTAAACCCTGATAGTTATGGTATGTACACTGTGCAGCCAGCTGTTGGTACTGCCACTATTTATCTAGATGATGCCAATGGTAATCCAACTGGATTAACTGCATCAGTTCAAGTTAAGGGTAACAGTGACGGTTCAGTTAATGCTGTTAAACCAGTAACCATTTCATCAGGTAAGAACGACGGATTACAATATGTCATCGATAACAAGACCAAGATTGGTATTGTTACTGATGCCAACGGGAACCCAACTTATCATGTTCAATTAACAGCAACTAGTGATAAGAAGTACGTTAACGTTGTTACTACTTCAGGAAGCCCAGTTGATCAAGGTGGTTACAGACGCCAAGATGCCGATGGTAGTTTGCACACCGTAACATACCTACCAGGTTTCGATTCATCATCAAGTACTCAAACCACTGGTTCAGGATCTAACCAAAAAGATATTGTTAGTCCTTCTGCTACACCAGTAACCGTTAAGGTACCGGTATATCAACCAAACTCAACAACTCCATTAACTGTTAACGGTCAACCTGTCTACGTTGAGGTTTCCGCTCAAGGGCAAAATGACGGGACTTCTAAGATTACCGATGTGAAGGGTAGAAAAGTGTTCAAAACTGATTCTGGTAAGTACAAGGTTATTGTTGGTGACAATGTGAAGGCATACACTGACAACTCAGGAAACGTTATCACATATATCGAAGGACAAGTCGATAAAGACATCATCACCAAGACTCCAGCCGTTCTAGCTGACGGTACAAGTGTTGATGGTGGTGCTACCGTTACAAATAGTGATGGTACATTGACTATCAAACCAGGGATGCCAGGTTTTGATGGTACTAACCCTGGTCAAATGAAGGGTAACAGTGCTGTTGTGGCACCATCTTCTACCCCAGTAAAGGTTACTGTTCCAGTAATCAGCAGTGTTGATGGTAGTCACGTTGGTGACGTTGATGTGGATGTTCAAGGTAGAACCGATGGTCATTCATACGTTACAAACGTTGACTCACAAAATAGTTTTACAGACAGTAATGGTAATACCTATACCGTCAATACGGGATCAGTATTAACTCCTCAATACAATGGTGGCAAGGTAACTCCAACAATTGTAGTTACTCCAGAAACACCAGCAGATATCGATTTAGGAGCGGTTACTGACAAGGGTAACCCAATCGCTGCAGGTTCAACTATCCATACTGAAAACGGTGTAAAGCAATCAATCTCTAAGATGCCAGGTTTCGATGGCAGCGCTCCAGCTAATATCGATGCAAACAACCACGCTGTATTGACTCCATCAAAGAGTCCAGTTCAAACAACTATCAATGTATATGATGCTCAATCAGGTAATAACATTGGTACCATGACGGTTCATGTCCAAGGTAACTCTGATGGTAATTCATACATTACATCTGTAGATACTCCAAGCAATGCTACATTGACTGATGGACACAACGGATACAACGTAACAACCGGAACTGCAATCAGCGTTGACCCTAATGATTCAAGCAAGTTCAGCGTATCAGTTAACTCAACTTATGTTGGTACTGAACAAGTCAACGCTGTTACCGATTCAGGTAATACAATCAAGGGTGGTGCTACCATCTCAGCTAACGCTTCAGGTGGAAAACAAGCTACTGCTAATATCCCTGGATTTGCTACAGCAACCAATGCGCAATTTGACAATAACGGTAACGCTGTCTTAGTACCGGCTACTGCACCAGTTCAAACTAACGTTGATATTGTCGATCCTGCAACCGGTCAAAAGGTTGGTACAGCGACAGTAAGGGTACAAGGTAACGAAGACGGTAATTCATACATTACCAGTGTCGTTAGTGGTGGCTTCGTTGGAACTAAAGACTCTGATGGTAAGCACTACAGTTACACCGTTACTCCTGGTACTGCACTTGAATTAAATAAGGATAGTCAAGGTAACTACACACCAATTGTTAACGTAACCAAACAAGCATTTAATTATCAAACAGGTGATAAGGTTCCTATCCAACGTGAAGATGGAACAACACTTCCATTCCCAGGAACAATCAGTTATGACAATAATGGTCACATGATTGTAACTCCTGATTTACCTGGATACAGTCCTGCCCAAAATGATCAGGATGACTCATTCAATGTTACAACTAACCAAACACCTCAAACTGTCAATATTCATATTTACAATGCTTTGACTGGTAAGGATACTAACAAGGCTGTTAATGTTTTAATCACTGGTCACAGTAATGCAAGCAAGTTAGATACAAAACCTGTTTACATTGATATTACAGCTCTATCAGACCAACAAGCGGCAGGGGTCACTGCAGATAACAGAGATACAAGTAAACCAGTTGCTCATATTACCGATAATGATGGTAACAAGTACACAATCAGTAATGTTCTAACAGTTAATAAGAATGTCTTAGTTCACGTTGCCGCAAATGGTTCTGATTCAAACTACTACTATCTATCATTGCTACCAGATGGAACTCCAGCTGACCAACAAACAGTTGATGTTGTTACTGCAAACGGTTCAAGCGTAGGTAAGGGTACTTACAACGCCAATACTGGAAACGGTTCACCATTTGTAATTCCGGATAATCCTGGTTTTACATCATCAAATGCTAAGAAGTACAACGGTCAAGATAAATACATCGTTTCACCAACTACAGCTCAAACTAACATCTCTGTTACTGATGGTAACGGAAATATCATTGCGCAAAACGTCAGTATAACAGTAAGTGGTGATAATAACGGTAATACTACAATTACCAAGGTACCAAACAACGGTACTATTATCGGCTCTGACGGTAACACTTACCAAATCAGTACTGGTCAAACCATTCAACCAAACCAACCAAACACTGTTGGTAATGGTTACAACACCACTGGTCAACTAGTGGGAATGGCTAATGTTCTGGTAACTTCTGATGGTCAAAAGACTAACTCAACTATCGGTAATCTTCCAGTGACAACTGATGCTGATGGTAATCAAGTGGTTACAAAGAACACAGCTAGTGCAGATGGTTCATACATTATCCCTGCAGGTACTGTTGTAACTAAGGATGCTAACAACAAACCAAGTGTTGATGGTTTTGCATACAACCCAACCGATCAAACCGTTACAATCAGCAATGTTCACTTCATGCACAGAAAGGAAGACACTGGCCTAACTTCAGATATCAAGGGTGTACTTGGCCCAGATGGTACTATTACTGTTCAAAAAGATACTACATTAGTCGGAAATGACAACAATGCTTACACCGCTAAAGCTAAGACAGTAATCAAAAAGGTTGTTAATGACCAAGGTAAGATTGAATACCTTGTTGAAACTGTTACTCACAAGATTAAGCAAGATGTTCCAGCAACTGCCGGAGCAAACGGTCCAGTTGTTCAAGGTGGTGCAACCGTTAACTACGATCCAAATACAGGTGTAAAGACAGTTACTTCAAACGTTCCTGGATTTGGTTTGGATAACGGTCAAAAGACAGAAACAGTTCCAGCAAACACTGACACTACTCAATTCAAACTAACACCAATCAAGGAAACAATTGATGGTGTTCACAATGACCAAAACGGTACAGATACTGGTTCAACTACCGACCAACTACCAATTCAAGGTCATGATGATGGTACTGTCACTGTTGTATCCAACACCACTTCAAAGGATGGAAAATACGTCGTTCCAGCAGGTGCTAAGGTCACCAAGAACGATGACGGGACTTACCATGCTGAATCATTGTCAAGAAACCCAGACGGCACTGTTACTATCAACAATGCCTCATACGATGGAACTAACGGTACAAGTGTTGTTAAACCAGTTGTGGCTCATCTAAACGATGATGGTTCATTAACTGTTAACAGCGATACTGCTGTTGAAGATGGAAATGGTAATGTTTACGTTGCCAAGAAGGGTAGCAGCATTACTCCAGTAGTTAACCTAGACGGATCAACTACTTACCACATTGCCAGTCAAGTTCAACAACAAGACCAAGTCGTTCCAGCCAAGGCTGGTAAGAACGGTCAAACTGTTCAAGGTGGCGCAACCATCCACACTAATGCTGATGGTACTAAGACAATCACATCAAATGTACCTGGATTTGTTGGTACCCAAAATGTTCCAATGGATACAGATACCGGTCTTCCAGTTCTAACTCCAGGTGTTACTACATTACCAACTACTCATGCTGATGATGACAAGAGTAATGATACTGGAAAGATTATTTCCAACATGAGTGTTCAAGGACACGATGATGGTTCAATTACCGTTGTTAAGAACACCAAGACTGATGATGGTGCTAATGTTGCTATGGCAAATTCACCAGTTACAATCAACAAAGATGGTAGTTATCATGTTCAAACTCTTCCAATGAATCAAAATGGTAACGTAACGATTAGTCAAGCTACAATTACCGATCAAAATGGTAACAAGATTAACAGTCAAGATGTTACTGCTAAGTTAAACGATGATGGTTCATTAACATTGAATCAACCATCAAATGGTGGAATTCACACCATTACTCAAGATGGTTACGCATACCAAGCAAATAATGGTACGCCAGTAGTTAAGACCGGTAATGGTTATCAAGTCAAGAGTGAAGACGATACCGCAAGAATTACCAACGCTACATTGAAAGATGAAAATGGTAATACAATTGACGGAACTGGATTAATCAACGTTGATAAATCAACCGGTAAGATTTTACCAAGTTCTGATTTATCAAATGTTTCTAATCTAGGTGGTAACAATGAAGGGTACCACATTAAGTCTCCTGATACTCAAACCGTTGAATGGAGTGACGGTAAGGGGGGCGTTAACGCTAATGCTACCGTTCAAGTCGTTGAAAACTATCCATATGATTTCGTTCATGATGTTAAGTTGAAAAACTCATACACAGGCGCAATCATTAACTATCATACTGATGGTCAAGGTAAGGATAACTTCATATTGAAGGTCACTCATTCTGATGGATTGCCAGTTAACTCTGGTACTAAGGATGCGGCCAAGGCGGTTATGCAATTACCTGATGGTTATTTATACGATTCCAACAAGAGCATTACTGTTAACAAGAATTCTGACGGTAGTTTTGAATATGTAATTCCAGTTGTTCCAACACAAGCTCAACTACCAACAGCCGTTATTGATGGTAAGGATAAGCAAGAAAAAGCAATTACCAAGTTGCCTGTAAACACTGCTAGTGATGGCTCAATCACCACTTCAGAAGATCACGTTGCTAAGGGAATGAACGATGATCCTAACTACTACTTCGTTCCAAAGGGTTCAAGCGCTCGTCATGAAGCAGACGGCACATACCAGGCTGACGGATACACCATCCCCGCAAATCCCGATGGTACATTTAACATTACCAATGGACAATACGATAAGGATGAAAATACTTCATACCCAGGTAAGATTACCGTAAACGTCGATTCAAATACTGGGAAGATTACCATCGCCAAGGCCTCAGTAACAAAGGCTCCAGATGGCAAAATCTACCAAGTTGATGCCGGCGCAGCAGTAACTCCTAAGTATGAAAACGACGACGTTCAATACCACGTACCCGCACATGCCGTTGACGCTTCTCAAAACATTCCTGCTAAGACTGGTACTAACGGTCAACGCGTCGATAATGCTGCCACAGTCATTATCAATCCAGATAATGGTACTAAGACAATTCAATCTAATATCCCAGGATTTGCTGGCCAAACTAATGTCCCAGTGGATCAAGATACTGGAAACGTTGTCCTAATACCAACTAACGATGTAGCTAAGGGTGTTCACTTTAACGCTGACGGACAAGACACTGGTTCAACCGGTGACGTTCCTGTTAAGGGTAACCAAAACGGTGATATTGTCGTTACTAAGAACACCAAGTCAAGCGATGGCAAGTACATGGTTCCAGCTGGTTCTACTGTAACCAAGGGAACTGATGGTAATTACCACGCTGAATCATTCCCAATAAACCCAGATGGAACTATTAACATTCCAAATGGTAGCTATGATGCTTCCGACAACACATCACAACAAGGTAAGCTAATTGCTAAGGTTGACGACAATGGAAACATGACCGTCGCTAAGGCAACTGTTGCTAAGGATGATAAGGGTAATGTTTACATCGCCCACACCAATGCACCAATTACAAAGGAAGTTGGCCCAGACGGCACCATTTCATACCACGTTAACGCTGAAAAGGTTATTCAAGATCAACCAGTTCCTGCAAAGGCTGGTCAAAATGGAACAATGGCCGATGGTGCCGCTAAGATTCATGTAAATGATGACGGTAGCAAGACTGTGATTTCAAACGTTCCTGGTTTTAAGGGTTACGATATTCCAGAAGGTCAACCAGTACCAAACCCAGTAGTACTAACACCTAGTGCAGGGACTATTAATGGAGTTCACATGGATGACATTAATGGTAACGACACTGGTTCAACCACCGATAATGTTCCAGTTATTGGACAAGACGATGGTTCAATCAAGACTACCAAGTCAATCACAACTCCAGACGGTAAGATTATCCTTGCTAACACAACACTTACTAAGGATAAAGATGGTAACTGGCACGCTCAATCATACCCATACGATGCCGGAAACAGACAGGTAACATTGTCACAACTTCCAATCAAGGATGACAAGGGCAACGTTATCGATCACCAAGACGTAGTCGCAAACGTCGACCTAGCAAGCGGAACACTTTCAGTTGCCAATCCACAAGGAATTCACGCAACCACAAGTACCGACGCATACCAAGCTGATGCTGGAACTCCAATCGTTTCAGATAACAACCACTTGTATGTAAACACCAAAAACGATACTGCCGTTATTCACAACGCTACATTAATTGACGTTCTAAATAACGCTAATGTCGGCAGCGGCGAAGTTAGAGTTGATAAGACTACTGGCAACGTCTTAACCGCAAACCTACCAACTACTGGTGGTAACCAAAACGCAGGATTCCATGTTTATGACCCAACCGGTCAAATCGTTCAATGGAGCGATGCAAGTGGTAACGTTAATGACAACGCAATTGTTAGAGTTACCGACAATGCTCCATACCACGAAAACAACCATGTAAAGTTCCTAAACGTTTACAATAACCAAGTATTTACAGATAGCACTAACAACCCATCAGTTAAGGTTAACGATGATGATTTACTACCAATCTTTGCTGGTAGTTCAAACGCTGCTCAAGCTGTAACTGGTATTCCAAGTGGATACAGCTACGCTAAGGGTAAGCAAATCACCGTTCAACAAACTAATAATGATGATGACAGTGATAAAGACAAGCGTACCTACATTGTTCCAGTTGTCCCAGCACAAGGTGAAATCACCAATGCTAGTGTCTTGGATCAAAAGGGTGATGTTAAGGTCGACCACAGTCAAACATTACCAGTTCAAACCAACGATGATGGTTCAATCAACACTACCAAGGATGTCATTTCTAAGGGTAAGGATGGCAACTACTACGTCATCACTAAGAATACCTCAGTTGTTCCAAATAGTTCTGGCGATGGTAGTTACACCGCTCAGGGTAGCAAGTTAGTTGCTAACCCAGATGGCACTGTTGATATCGATAAAGCTCATCTAGACGACAAGACTGATCCTTCCAAGTCAGTAATTGGAAAGGTTTCAGCAAATGTCGACCCATCAAACGGCACAATGACTGTCAACAAGACCACTGTCGTAACTGATCCAAACGACCCAACTAAGGCATACCAAGTAAATCCGGGTGACCCAATCACTATCACTAAGGACGATAATGGTGAACCTGAATATCACATTCCAGCTACAATTATCGAACAAGATAAGAAGGTTCCTGCCCAAACCGGTCAAAACGGTACAGTTCAAGACAACGCTGCTACAATTCATGTAAATAATGATGGTAGCAAGACAATCATTTCAAACATTCCTGGATTTACTGGTGACACCATTCCAAATGGTGAACAACTAACAACTAACCCTGTATTGAAACCAACTACTGGTACCATCGACAATGTTCATATCCTAGATAACGATGGTAAAGATACGGGAGCAACCATTGATAAACTTCCAATCCAAGGTCAAAGCGATGGCACAATTAAGGTAACTCAACCTGTAACTACTCCAAGCGGTAGAATCATTCTACCTGGTAGTGAAGTCACCAAGGATAGCAATGGTAACTGGACAGTTCCATCATATCCATATGATGCAGGTACTCGTCAGGTAACATTGCCAAACGTTGCTGTAAAGGATGAACAAGGTAACGTTATTGGTGTTCGTGATGTCCACGCCAACATCGATTTGAACAAGGGTACAATGACTCTTGCTGATGAAAACGGTGTTCACATTGTTAAGGGTAAGCAAGCATATCAAGCAAATGCTGGTACAGAAATTAACAATGACAATGGGGCATTCTCATTGACCGCCAAGGATGACACCGCTGTAATCAATAATGCTACATTCATTGATAACAACGATGGTGCACCTAAGGGTAACGGTCAGGTTATCATCGATAAGACCACAGGTCATGTTCTAGACGCTAACTTACCTAGTGGTGGATATAATGAAAAAGGATTCCACGTTTACAACCCAGATTCACAAGTGGTTGATTGGATGGATAACAATGGAAACGTTGATCCAAATGCCAAGGTTGTAATTGCTGATAACTCACCTTACTCAGCAAGAAATAACGTTCAATTCATCAATATCTACACCAACAAGCCAGTTTCAGCTGACACTACTAAGTACTTCATCTACGCAAACGATAAGGATAATACTCCTATCTATGCAGGTGGTACTGACGCCTACAAGGCTGTTTCAGCAATTCCAGATGGCTACAAGTACGCAACTGGTAGACAAATTCGAATGATTACTGATTCAACTGGTAAAACTAAGACTTTATACCAAGTACCAATTTATCCATCCAAGGGTCAAATTGATAACGCTTCGGTATATGACCAAATTGATAATGTTCAAGTTGATCACGGTCAAACACTACCAGTAAACACCGATGACAATGGAAACATCACCACAAACAATAATGTCATTGCTAAGGGTAAGGATGGTAATTACTACATCATTCCTAGTGGTTCCAACGTCAACATGAACTCATCTGACAACTCATATCAAGTTGTTGGTGATAAGTTGAAGTCACCAAGCGATGGAATCGTTAATATTCCAAACGCTCACTTTGATGACAAAGAAGATAAGACAAGGTCAGTGGTTGGACCAGTAACCGCTAAGGTTGATCCTGAAAAGGGCACAATGACAGTTGATAAGACAACCGTTGTCAACGACCCAACCAACCCAAGCAGAGCTTACCAGGTTAATGCCGGAGACCCAATTACCATCAAACCAGATGGCAGGGGTGGCGTTGAATACCACATGGATGCCACTCCAATTGACCAAGATAAGTCAATCGATGCTCAATTAGGTGACAATGGTAAGACTCAATCAAACGGTGCCAAGGTTCATTACAACAGTGATGGTACTAAGGATATCGTTTCAAACGTCCCTGGATACACTGGTCAAACTGGACTACCAAATAATTCTGATACCAGTCATGCTAAGTTAACTCCAGTTAATGATGTTGCTCACGACGTATCATTTGATACCGACAAGAAGGCCACTGGTTCAACTGGTGATGTTCCAGTTAAGGGTGATAACGATGGTAATATCGTTGTAACTCAAAACACTAAGTCAACCGATGGTAAGTACATGATTCCAAAGGGAACCAACATTACGAAGGGTGACGATGGTAAGTACCACGGTGAGTCACTACCAGTTAACGAAGATGGTACCGTAACTATCAATAACGCTAACGTTAACGATAGTAAGGGTGATACTAAGGCTCACAAGGACTTAGTAGCCAAAGTTGACGATCAAGGTAACATCACAACAGCCAAGGATGAAATTGCTAAGGGTGATGATGGCAATGATTACATCATCCCTGCCGGTTCACCTGTAACCAAGAATCCAGTAACTGGACAATATCAAGTAGCCGGAAATCATCTACCAATTAAGGATGGCAAGGTTACAATCGATAATGCCCACTATGATGACAAACTTGAACCAGATAAGGGTGTCATTAACAGTATCGTGGCAAACGTTGATGAAAACACTGGTAAGCTAACCGCAAGTCAAGACACAGTTGTACCTGATCCAAGCGATTCAAGTCGTGTCTACAAAGCAACTGCCGGTGACCCAATTACCATTAAGTCAGATGATAAGGGTGGTGTTGAATACCACGTTGATGCAACTCCAATCGTTCAAGACGAAAAGGTCCCAGCACAACCTGGTAAGAATGGTAAGACGCAACCAGATGGCGCAACAATCCACTACAACAGTGATGGTACTAAGGATGTTATCTCAAACGTCCCTGGCTACGCTGGTCAAACTAACGTACCATTTAGTCAAGACACTACTAAACCAGTATTGACTCCAACTCAAGGTACTGCTTCTGATGTCCACTTCGATAACGATGGTAAGGATACCGGTTCTAAGTCTTACCTACCTGTTAAGGGTGATGACAATGGAAACATCATCGTAACTAAGACTACTAAGTCAACCGATGGGAAGTACGTAATTCCTGCTGGAACTACTATTACAAAGAACGATGACGGAACTTATCATGGTGATTCACTACCAATCGATGCAAACGGTGATGTTGATATCGCCAACGCTAACATCGTTGATGATAGTGGCCATCTACAAGCCCAAGCTGACTTTAAGGCTAGAGTTGATGACGATGGAAACATCGTGACAACGAAGACCAAGGTTGTTAAGGGTAACGATGGTAACTACTACATTGTTTCTGCTGGTTCATCAATCACAAAGAACAAAGACATTGGAGCTTACCAAGTAAGAGGTACTAAGATGTCAACCAATGCTGATGGTACTCTAAACATCGATAATGCATTCTACGATGATAAGAATGACAAGACTAAGTCAGTCATTGGACCATTGGTTGCTAAGGTTGATCCAAATACCGGTGACTTAACAGTTGCTAAGACCTCCGTTGTAAATGATCCAACTATTCCACACCGTGCTTACCAAGCCGATGCTGGTGAACCAATTACAATTGAAGTTGATAAGAACAACAATGTTTCATATCACGTTGCTGCAACTCCAATTCAACAAGATGAACAGAAACCAGCTCGTCTAAGTGACAATGCAAAGCCTGTTGATGATGCGGTAACCATTCACACTAATAACGATGGTTCAAAAACAATTGAATCCAATGTCCCTGGTTACGCTGGAACAACTATTCCAGAAGGTCAACCAGTACCAAGTGATCCGGTATTAACACCTGTTGATGATGAAATTGAACATGTTCACTTCAACCACGGTGGTCAAGATACTCAATCAATTGGTAACATCCCAGTTAAGGGTGACGGTAATGGAGCAATTATCGTAACTAAGTCAACTCGTTCAAATGATAACAGATACTTGGTACCTGCCGGGTCAACAGTTACCAAGAGTCAAGATGGAAGCTACCATGTTGAATCATTCCCAATCAATGCTGACGGCACAATTACAATTGACAATGCGCACCTCGATGCCAGTGATAAAACCTATGCAATTGGAAGAGTGATTGCCAAGCTTGAGGGCAATGGCAACTTGATTGTTCAACACAAATCAGTTGTTAATAATGGTCATGGTTACAACTACACTTCTAATGAAAATACAATCATTAAGGTAGTTGTTAATAGCGATGGTAAAACAACCATGCATGTAGTTGCGGTTAAGACTCGTGTAGGTGAATCACCTGAATCTGCAGGTAGAAACCGTGCTGCTAAGTTATTACCAGTTGAAAACTTGAAGCACAAGGATGCCGACTATGTATCTAGATACATGAAAGCATACAAGGCCGAATTGAAGAGAAAGGCTCCTTCATATGTATACAGTGTGAAGGGACTATACCTACACAGTTCAGCTCACTTCACAATCAAGAATCGTGTGAAGGGTTATGCTAAGAAACCAAGAAGATTAGCACATGTCTTCAAGGTTAGAGACGTTGTTCTAGATCATAACAAGTATCCACGTCTAAAGGTTAATGGTGGTTACATCTACTTCAACAAGAACATTAGGGATGCATACTACCGTACTAATCATCCACTATTCCGTGTCATCAGAAAGACTGGAGTATTGGTTCACACAGACAAGAAGTTCCATTATGGCAAGAGACGTGTAATTAGACTTCGTCGTGGTGCATTAATTCACGTTAAGAAGGTTGTTAAGTACTACAGCATTACTCGTCTATACATTGGTAATGGCCAATATGTAACCTCTAATAAGACTTATGTTGCGCTTGCTAAGAAGAGAGTACCACTTTACGTATACTGGACAAACAGACGTGGAGTTTACGTAAATACTCACTTCACTCGCAAGAATGCCGTTAAGTACTTCTCCAAGAGACCAAGAAATAAAGCTAACGCATACAAGGTATTGAGAATAGTCAAGACTAAGAACGGTACTAAGTACCGCATCAAGCACGGCTACATCAATGCTAAGAGCACAATTCCAGCATATTACGTTCGTCGTACTAAGCTAATTCGTGTTATCAGAAATAGGGGCATTTTAGTACACAATGCTAAGAAGTTCACTAAGCGTAATGCGGTTAAGCATTTCAGAAAGAACGCATTGATCCGAGTACAAAGCGTAGCAAGATTCTACGGAATTACCAGATTCTACATTGGACATGGTGAATACATCACTGCTAATAAGACCTGGGTTAACAGAATTAAATAGAATCTAAAAATACCCGTTAGGAAAAATCCTAACGGGTATTTTTTTATACTTTTGTCTAAAATCAGCAATTTTCTACAGGGAAATAAGAAGGAATCTCAGTGAAATATTAAGAAATAATTTACTTTTTTAAGATTTTTTAAAATCAATGTTTCATTTGAGAAATCGCGATGTTAATAGGATATTATATTCGGTGTATAAAAACGATTTTATAAGTTTATCACTGAAATTTTAAAGAGGAGGTGCCTTTTCATTGAAATACAATAAGAGAAAAATAAGAAAGCTAAACGACAAAAAGATGTTGAAAAAAGTAAAGAAAAACTGGGTTGTAGTCTCTGTTTCTTCTTTTGCACTTTTTGGTGCGGCAGGTCTTACTTTGATGACAACTCAAGTTAGCGCAAATGCTGATGGTACTACTAAAGGACAAGCAGCCACAATTATGGATAAAACTACTTATTCAAGCAGTCAATCAAAGATCCCAGTAGTAACAAGTAACACCAGTTCAACATCTTCATCTCAAGGCAGTTCGAATAGCATTCAAGACAGTAGTTCTGCATTAAGTGAGAATACATCGGAAATTAGTAGTTCAAATGTGCAATCGAATTTGGACACTAATAATAGTCAAAGTAGCAATTCTAATAATTCACTAACAGGGGTTAGTCTGTCTGAGGCTCAAGCCATCATTGATCAAATGGCTTCATCTGCGCAAAGCAACATTGATAGCAATGCTGCTGTGTATCGTGACAACTTAGCTCAGGGACTAAGTTATCGTGATAACTTTAGCGCAAATCCCATCTCTGTATACTTTAATGATGTCAATGGAAATCAACCGCTTGGCGGAGGTGCTTCATATGCATATGTTGCTAATAATACCAATCCAAATAATTTTCAAATTCTTAACTCCGCAACACCAAATGCAAATGGAGTCAACCAATTAAATAATGTCAATAATGTTACTAATCCAGGCTTCACTTACGTTTTAAATGCCAGTATAGCACCTGGGAAGAATTATTTAGGCACTCCACAACTTATCGTTGAAACTAAGGGAACTAATCCAACTTTCCTAACACCAGTCTCTTTTGTTGATGCAAACGGAAACGCAATCACGGGGACAAATGGAAATCCAGCCATTGGGATGGCAATTCTAAATAGTTCCAACAATGCTTTGCAAAAAGTAACAAACTATTACAATATTAACGGTAATAACTACGTAGCAAACGTTGGATCACAATTGAGTATGAACTCAAACTACAACTACGTAGTGACATTGGTACCTGCTGCAAAACCAAAGCCATTGAATTTCTATAACACCAATGGCCAATTGGTAGCAACTGGTACAGTAAACATCAATAATGATGGAAGCATTTCCAACACATACACATTGGGTAACTTGCAAACTCAATACTACTATGTGCCAAATGCTTCAACCCCAAACATTACTGCTGATGCTAACAACAGCGGTCAATATGCAGTTACTGTTAACCAACAAACTGCAACATTGAACTTTGTAACTCCAAATAATCAAATCCTAACAGACAGTAGCAATAACCAATTGACTGGTTCTGTTTACCTAAATTCAGATGGATCAACAACCATCAACGATACTACCAACATTAACGGTAGTGGATACCACGTTGCACCAAATGCTAAAGTGGTAGCTAAAGGTAATGGAACTTACTCAATTGCTGTCCTAAAAAATGCTAGAACATCAACAGTAACATTCACTAGCAAGGGTGTACCGGTAGTCGATAACAGCGGAAACACTGCGATAGGTCAAGTTAACGTTAACGGAAACAACGTGCCACAACTAGTAGACTACGGTAACTTAGCAAATAGTAATTACCACATCAGTCCTAACGGTCAATTGATTAAGGACGCAAATGATGACAACTTCACTATGGAAGTTGTTTTAAACAAACTAAGCAACTTTGCCAACGCAACCTTTGTTGATGGCAATGGAGTCAGTCATGGTCAAGGAACCATTACCTTTGATTCCAACAACAATTCTAAATTAATCGATAATGGTAGCTTAGATATCAACAACTACTACGTCGTAAATGGTCAAGTTACCAATGTTAATGGTCAATACCAAGTACTTGTAAATCCTGACGTTGTTAATAAACAAGCATCATTAACATTCGTTGATGCGAATGGAAACGCACATGGTACTGGATTGGTTGCATTTGATGTTAACAACAATCCAAAGATTGCTAGTGTTGGAACATTCGACAGTAACAACTACTACATGATTAATGGCCAAGTGGTAACAGTAAATGGCCAATACCAAGTAGTCGTTAACCCATACTCAATTAGTAGTACTTTACCTGTATACTTCGTTGATAGTAATGGCGTTAACCATGGACAAGGATCCATCGTTTTAAATGCAAATAACACACCTAGATTGGTTGATAACGGAACATTCGATAGTAATAACTATTACATGACAACCGGTCAAATTATCAACAATAATGGTCAATACCAAATTAATGTTTCACCAACAGTAAATGTTGTCTACTATCCAATTCAATTCATGGATTCCACAGGTAAAAGTATCAATGGACAAGGTCAAGTTGCTGTATTTAACGGTAACACCAACAATCCTGTTATTACATCAGTTACATCGTTAGATAATAACTATTATCTAAATAATCAAAATAGCACTGGACATGTTTTACCCCAATTGTGGAAAGGAACAGCATATGTTTATGTACTTCCTAAACCACAATTTGCTGATTCATTAGCTGCAGCAAGCAGTTCATCAGCTGCTGCTTACATTCAAAGCTCACAAGCTGCACTTAGCCAATCAATCACAAACGCAATTAATTCAGCATCAAGTCAAGCTAATTCAATTGCCAACAGTATTGCAGCATCCAATTCTGCAATCGCCAGTGCCAACTACCAAAAATCACTAACAACACTTCAAAACCAATCATTGCAAGAATCACAACAAGCTTCAAGTTATGCTCAATCTTTGATTGCCTCAGCCAATAGTGCATTGCAAAGTTTGAGTAGTTCAGCTTCAATTGATAAGGATAATGCAATTAGTCAAACATTGACTTCTGTTCAATCATCAGCTCAATCAGTTCAAGATTCATTGAACTCACAAAATGCACAACAATTGGCACAACTACAAAGTCAATACAACAACAGTTTAGCTGCCGCATCAAACCAAGCAGTCATCGATAAAAGTAATGCGGTTCAATCAGCAACCGATTCAATTAATGCTGTTAGCCGTCAAAAGATTAGTGACATTAACGCACAAAATCAACAAATTCTAAACTCATTGAACCAAAAATCCATCGCTGATTCACAAGCTGCCCAAACGCTTGCTGATTCTCTAAAATCAAGCGCAGTCGCAAGTGTTCAACAATCAGCTGCTGATGTAATGACTCAATTAACTAGTCAAAATCAAAGCTTAACTAACAGCTTGAACACCAGCTACCAATCTGCGCTACAAACGTTGAGTGACTCTGCCAACACTGCAATCAACAGTGCCGCTACATCAGCAGCTAACTCAGTTAGCGCATCAGCACAGGGTGTCTTGACTAGCACAATTGCTTCACTACAAGCTCAATATGCGCAAAGTAGTTCAGCACAACAAGCGCAATACCAAGCAGCTTCAACTGCTGCTTCACAAGCTGCCCAAACTGCTCTAAACAATGCGATTACAAGTATCACCAGCTCAGCTAACGATACTTTTGCTAAGCAAAGTGCGGACAATTCTTCAGAAATTCAAAGCTTACTAAACAAGAGTACTGCCGATTCAAAGGCAGCATCACAACAAGCATCCCAAAATCTAGCCGATGCATTGTCTGCAGCTAGTGAGACCGCAAAACAAAACGCTGATAGTTTGGTAAAATCAATTACTGATTCTAACAATGCAGCAATTGCCGCACTTCAACAAAAGGGTGAATCTGACTCAAAGGCAGCAGCTGACAGTGCAACTGCTGTCATCAATAGTGCCGTTAAATCAGCTATTGACGACGCTAACGCTAAATCCATAGCAACATCAATTGCCAATTCACAAGCAGTGGATCAATTGAAGGCAAAGTATAAATCAGACTCAATTCAAGCATCTAATGATGCCCAATCACAAATGAGTAGCGCAGTTAAATCAGCACAAGATTCAGCAAACTCACTTGCGCAATCGAAAGCTCAACAAAATCAAAGTGCAATCGATAGTCTACAATCAAAGGCGACCCAAGATTCAATTAATGCATCTAACAGTGCTGACGCAGCTATTTCTCAAGCTGCTGATAACGCTAAATCATTAGCTGAAAGCAAAGCAGCTGAAGATTCAAAGGCTGTTTCTTTAGCTAATTCCCAAAAGATTAACGACCTTCAAAGTCAATACAACAGCAGTATGCAATCAGCACAAAGTTCTGCTACCGACGCGATGAACAGTGCGGTTAAATCAGCGCAAGACTCAGCCAACTCACTTGCCCAATCTGTTGCCCAACAAAACCAAAGTATAATTGATAGTTTGCAATCAAAGGCTAAACAAGATTCAATTAATGCATCTAGTAGTGCTCAATCAGCAATTGCTCAAGCTGTTCAACAAGCCCAAATCGATGCTCAAGCAAAGGCTGATGCAGATTCAAAGGCCGTTTCTCTAGCTAATTCACAAGCCATTGTTGATCTACAAAGCAAGGCCCAAGACGATTTAAACAATGCATCACAACAAGCAAATAGCGCAATGAGAAGTGCTATCAAGTCAGCTCAAGACTCCGCAAGTAGTGAAGCTGCACAACTATCTTTAGCTAATGCTAAATCAATTGAAGATTTAACAAATAAATCAATTGCTGATTCAAAATCGGCAGCTCAGAAGGCTCAAGACGAATTAAATTCAGCGGTAGCCTCAGCTATTTCATCAGTTCAAAATGATGCTGATTCAAAGACAGCTTCATTATCAGCTGAAAATAGTAAGGCAATTGATGCTATCAATGCTCAAAAGAGCTACGAATTGAATCAAGCCCAAAGCAGTGCCAATACTGCGATTAGTGACGCTGTTTCAAAAGCATCAAGTCAAGCATCAAGTCAAGCTTCAACAGAATTCTCTGCTCAAAGTAGTGCCAACTCTGTTGCCATCGATGACTTAAACAAGAAGAAAGAACAAGATCTTTCAAATGCAGCAGACAGTGCTCAATCAGCAATTTCCAGTGCTGTTAAGTCAGCTCAAGACATTGCATCACAACAAGCTTCTGAACAAATTCAATCAATTGCGGATGATAATGCAAGGACAATTAGTTCATTGAACCAAAAGGTCATTGATGATTCAAACGCTGCCGTTTCACTAATGAACTCAACTGTGAACGCTGCCGTTTCACAAGCTAAGAGCCAAGCTCAATCAATTGCAGCAGCCCAATCAACTGCAACTTCAATTGCTAACTCAAAAGCCATTGAAGATTTGATTGAAAAGTCACAATCGGAATCTTCTGCCGCGTCAGTTAATGCTGAAAACGACAAGAACAGTGCAGTGTCTTCAGCACAACAAGTTCTAAACGATTCATACCAAGCTCAAATTACTAGTTTAAACACTGACTACGATAAGATTATCAATGAATTACGCAATGAAATTAGTAAGGCTAACCAATCACTTGCCGACTTGGAATCAAGTGCAAGTGCGCAAAACAGCTTGAATTCATCAGCAATCACTAGTCTATCTTCGGCTAGTTCAGCTGCATCTAGCCAAGCTACCTACGATAGTTCTGTGGCTGCTAGTTCCTATGGATCAGTTGTAGCATCATACGAAGCAGTCATTAACAGTCTAGAAGCTGATAAGGACAATGCTTCTAATGAAGTAATTAAGTACCAACAACAACTAAGCAGTATGCAAAATAATTTCAATGCGACAATCTCAGCAGCCCAAAGCGCTGCTCAAGAGGCGGCATTGCAATCATCAGCAGCCATTTCACAAGCGGTTTCTAAAGCTTCATCCATTGCTTCAGAACAATCAAAGAACTCATACGAACAAAGTGTTGCTGCTGAAGAAGCCAGAAGTTCAGCAATTGCCGAAAGACAATCAATTGCCGACTCATACAGTGACTACATTAGTAATCTACAAAAAGAATCACAAGCTAGTTCAGCCGCAGCGCAAGCTAAGATTGATAGTGCAACTTCACAAATGCACAGTTACTCAAACAAGATTACTAGTTTGATGGCTGATAGTTTGGCCGCCGCACTTAAGAATAGTTTAGCGATTACTGAAGCTAACCATAAGGCAGATAGCATCGCTAGTTCATATGCTAAAGAAGTAATTGATCTAAATAATAAGTACCAACAAGATTCACAAAATGCTGCTAACAGTATCAGCGCACTTCAAAGTTATGCAAGCAGCTTATCTTCTGCTAACGCTAACTTAATTAGTTCATTGAACAGTTCTTATGCAACTAAGCAAAATCAACTTGCTCAATCATATGAAGCAGCGCAAGCAGATGCAGTTAAGAAGGCTGTCGATGCCGCCAATAGTTTGGCAGCGCAACAATCAACAGCTGCTTCAATTGCTAACTCACAAGCTCTAGATGCTGCCAGAAGCAAGGCATCTGCTGATAGTCAAAATGCTTCATCATCAGCACAAGCAGCTATCCAAAAGGCTGTTGACGATGCAATTGCTCAAGCTCAATCAGTCGCTGCTGCACAATCTAGTGCAACATCAACTGCTAACTCACAAGCAATATCTGCAGCAATCTCAAAGGCAAATGCTGATAGTTTACAAGCATCATCACTTGCTAAGTCCATCATGGATTCAGCAATCGCTTCAGCCCAAAAATCTGCGCAAGATTCAGCCAACTCAGTTTTTGCTCAACAATCATCTGCAAACTCTCAATCATTGTCTGATGCACAATCAAAGGCTGTAGAGGATAGTATTTCTGCTTCAAATTATGCAAACTCACTAATGAGTCAAGCCATTGCTTCAGCACAATCAGCTGCCAAATGGGTGACTGATGCGCAAATTAAGCAAATCGAAGATTCATACGCTAAGATGCTAAATGAACAGACTAATCAATACCAAGAAAATCTAAATGAAGCAAGCAAAGCAGCTGTCTTAGAAAGAGATACAGCGGTATCATCAGCACAATCAGTTGCTAGAAGTATCGCGGAACAACAATCAATTGCGGTTGCAGCTGCAAACTCGCAAGCATTAGTCGATGCCCAAAGTAAGGCTAAACAAGATAGCTTGATGGCTGATAGTCTATACAACATCAAGATAAGTGCCGCTAGCATTGCTGCTCAACAATCAATTGCAGCAGCATTGGATAGTCAATCAGTTGCCAACTCAATAGCATTGAGTTCTGCTCAACAAAAGGCAATCGATGATAGTTCAGCTGCATCGAGTCGTGCCGAATCCGTTAAGAATTCGGCATTGGATTCCGCAAGACAATCAGCGCAAGATTCAGCCAACTCTTTGATTTCTTCACTAAACAGTGCCAACCAAGCTGCAATTTCAGCCGCTCAACAAAAGGCTCAACAAGATAGCTTAGCTGCACTACAAAGTGCACAAAGTGCAATCGATTCTGTTCGTGAAGCACAAGGAAGTTTAGCTGCTTCACAAATCGCTTCACTACAAGCTAAGTATGAAGATGAATTGAGTTCAGCAAGACAACAATCAACTGCTGACAGTATCGCAGCGAAAAAGAAGGCAGAAAGCGATATTGCAGACGCCATTTCAGCTGCCAAGAGTTTAACTTCATCACAAGCTCAAGCAACAATTGATTCAATCAATGCTGAGAACTCACAAGCTAAAAGTGAAGCAAGAGCTAAGTCAGTTGCGGACAGTATTGCAGCATCTAATAGTGCTCAAGATGCCATTTCAGCTGCTAAATCATTGGCAGAAAGTATTGCTAACTCAAACATTGCTTCATTGAATGCTGCCAACTCACAAGCATTGGTCGATGCTCAACAAAAGGCATACAACGACAGCGTTTATGCTTCAAACAATGCTGACTCAATCCGCAGTTCAGCAGTTTCAGTCGCTAAATCAGCTGCAGAAAGTCTAGCAAGTTCACAATCAACTGCAACTTCAATTGTAAACTCACTAGCATTATCAAGTGCTATCTCAAAGGCTAAAGCTGATAGTGAAGCCGCTTCATCAATTGCTCAATCCGTAATGAATTCAACAATTAACTCAGCTTCAAGTCATGCTGATAGCGTTGCTAAGTCCATCGCAGATTCATACGCTGACTCATATGCAAAACAAGTTCAGGCATTGAATGATCAAACTTCATCTCAATCATTAGCTGCTAGTCAAGCAATTGAAGATGTGAGAAATGCGATGAACATTTCAGCCCAGGCTCAATTAGATCGTTTAGCGCAATCAAATGCTTCAGCTCAACAAGCTATCAAGAGCAACTACGATAGCTTAGTTGCAAATGAACGTAGTAAGGCTCAATCAGCAATCGACAGCGCTGCATCAAGTGCAGCCAGTGTTGCTAAGAGTATCGCTGACAATGACATGAACGCTCAAAAGTCTTCACTAGAAAGTCAATACTACGCTTCATCAAATGCTGCTAACTCAACATTTGCTAGTCAAATGGCATCATTGAGTTCACAAGTTGAAAGCGATAAGCAATTAGCAATCTCTCAAGCTAACTCACAAGCAGACAGTATGATGGCTGAAAAGAGGTCTGAATACTCAAGTAGAGTTGCTTCATTGAACGCCCAAAGAGATGCCGAATTGAGTTCTCAAGCTAAAGCTAACGAGGAAGCAATGAGAAGTGCACAAAGTGTTGCAGCTAGTCAAGCTGACTCACAAGCTCAAGTAATTAGAGATTCACTTGCAAACAAGTATGAAAATGCAATTAACATTATCAAGGCACAACAAGAAGCAATGTCCATTGCTGCCATGAATAATGAAGAATCGAAGTTAGGTAGCCAGGCTGCTTCATTGAACGCCCAATATCAAGCTCAATTGGCAGAAGTAACCAAGTCATTAAACGATAAAAATGCTGGTAACGAGTCGTTGATTAACCAATACAAAGCACAAATTGATCAACTAAATGCTCAATTGAATGATGTGAAGGCAAACAACAGTAAGTACTACTCAACTAACGAACCTACAAATGACTACATTGTTTCAGACCATAATGGTGTTTGGGTTTACGGTAGTAAAGAATTCAACAAACACGAACGCAAACGTTTCATGCGCTATGGTTCTGAATTCAAGGTTGAAAATGTAGTTGAATACAATGGAATTACTAGACTATATCTAGGTAATGGTGAATACGTCACTTCAAACAAGAAGTACGTTGCACTAAGAAATGACTTTGATAATGTTCCTAAGTATGTTTATAGCTTAAATGCTGATAGAAGACATACATCAGTCCACAAAGTTTCAGCTTACAGATATGCAAATGGTCATTTGCAATTGAAAATTCGTGGTAAGTACGTGGATAATACCGATTATGCAGATGGGTATTATGGTGTAGATAAGCAAAATGATCGAAAGTATTACCGTATAATTAGGAAAAAAGGTGTAGTTATTTATAACAGTCGCACTTTTGCTAAGAAACATGCGGTAGGTAAGATTAAGTCAGGTAGAAGAGTGAAAGTTCAAAAAGTTGTAAATTACAAAGGTATTACAAGGCTATACATTGGTCATGGTAAGTACATTACTGCTAATAAAACTTGGGTTAATAAAGAATAATAAAAAGCCCCTATCTTTTAAGATAGGGGCTTTTTATTTGGTTTAAATGGTTTCAAAGAATTGATTCCATTGTTTCATGACATTGTCAGCGCTGAACTTATCAGCTTTTTCAATGGCGTGTTCACTTTGTTGCTTGTGTTTTTCATCGTTAGCTAGGATATCGATGACTTGACTAGCAAACCTACCTAGGTCACCTGATTCAACTAGTGATCCGTTCTTGTCGTTATCGATAATTTCGTTTGGACCATAGTTAACATCGTAGGCAATCTCAGGAATTCCGTAAGCTAGACCTTCGATTAGTGCCATACTTAGTCCTTCACCTTTGGATGATTGAACTAGGACACGCGTCTTTTCTAAGATATTTTGTTTGTCTTGACCTGTTTTGTAATCAATCATCGAGACGTTGTCAGCAACATCTAGTTGTTTGATAATTTCATCTAATTCGTTCTTGAATTGACCAGATTCGAAGTATCCCATCATGGTTAAGTGGACATCTGGAATGGTTTGCTTAACGGCGGGGATGATTGAGATTAATTCGGCAACGTTCTTGTCTCTAAAGACACGACCCATATAAGTGATTTCATGGTTGGTTACGTCTGAAGCAGGCTTGTGCATTTCAAAGATGGCGGCATCAAAGATGCTGTAGAAGTTCATCTTTGGATAGCGTTTTGCTAAGTCATTTCTTTGCGCTTCAGTAGGGGTGATAACACCTTCATAACTGTTTTGATAATTATCAAATAGTGGGGTTAAGTTGTCGAATAACTTCGCCTTAGGATTACCAGCCTGTGATGCGTCTTCGGTATGTTCATTGTGCATGATTTGATACTTATGCTTGGTAGCCTTAACTTCTCCTACGGCAACTGTTAATGAAGGACGGTCATTGATAATGACGGTATCCTTATCTGAGATTTCGTTTAGGAAGAATGTGTATAGTTCATCTTCGGTGTTGAAACGTAATGTTTTACCCTTGTAGTTCAATAGCTTGTACATGGTAGGCATTAGTTGTTCGCCAATGTTCATGTGGGTAATTTCCATGACCGGATCCCCAGCCTTGTTTAAGACTAGTTCGTGTCCGATGTTGCCATCCGGATGCATGTAGATGGTTTTGGATTTGAAACCACGGTAGTCAAAGACATCTCGACTGGAGACATTACCGAAGTTGTCATAGTAATCGACATTGCCAATTTCACCAACAGTAAGCGGGAAAATGGAAACCTTGGCCACGCGTTGACCTAATTTTTCAATGTATGACTTGTTGTTGTCGACACCGTTGATCTTATATTCATGCTTGTCGACTAGGTTGGAGTACCTTAGGTATTCATGGTGTTTCTTAGGACCCATTTCACCTTGAAAGTAATCGTACATGTTAATGATATCGTCATCTGCGATACCGTACTTTTGAATTTCTTGATGCAACGAAGGGTTGTAATTTCTGGTCACAATCTTGGCATCAACGTTATTTTGTTTAAACAGTTTGATTCGGTTCATGGCTGAAAATTCAGTTCCCGAATTGAATGTAAAAATGTTTTCATTCACGAATAAAAATTTTTTGCTCATGATTAGTCCTCCTCAGTGTGTTCCATATCACTTAGACCCTTTTTGATGTCGAAGTGGTATGTCTTTAGTTTGTCTTGCCAAGTCTTCTTAGCAGAATCGATTAGTTGTTTCCAATCTTCCCAAACACTGTCTTCTGAGAAACGATTTGATAATTCGTAAGCTTGATCTGACATTTTTTGTAGTAATTCATCATCGGTAAATAGTTTGACCATTCTATCTGATAGGGCCTTGGTGTCGTCGTAATCAACAACATAACCATTTTCGTTATCGACGATTAGTTCGTTTGGACCGTAGTTGGTATCAAAGGTAACACCAACGTCACCTTGTGCTTGAGCTTCCATTAAAGCAAGGTTAAAACCTTCCATGACAGAGGCTAGGGCGTATAGTTGAGCGTTTCTTTGCACACCAGTAACGTCATTGGTGTAGCTGTGTAGGTGCACGGCATCCTTTAAATCATATTCGTCTAATGATGCGTTAATGCGCTTCATTGCGATATCGTCGTTGGAGTGGTCAACATATCCGTAGACATCCATGTTGATGTCAGGGACGTCTTTTTTGGCCATTCCCATTGCGTCAATAATCTTGTTGATTTGTTTTTCAGGAGCGACTCTGGCAGTTACTACGATACTGTGTTTCTTACGATCCTTCATAGGGATGCGTTGACCTTGTAGGTCTTCGTTTTTAATCACACCAACGGGGATGGTAAACATATCGACTGCTGGGTCGAAACGACGTTTAACATCCTTAGTTTGTTTCTCAGTAGCAGAAACAATGGCGTCGTATCTGTTGGCGTCTGTTAGTGAGTATTCGTAGTTGTTGTTCATGATTGAAGTATCAGGTTCTTGAGCATCACCGGCATGTGAGTTATGTAGATGCAAGACGGTGTAGGTAGGAGAACTCAAGTTTTCCAGGATTTCTTCAAAGTAATCAGAACGATCCATCACGTAGATGTTTGGATGGTCTTGGTCCATGGATTCAACGTTGACGTCTTCTAAGAATTCTTGAAGTAATCCCACGATGTTGTTGTGAGTACGAACAGTGCCGTTTTCATCGATGGTCTTAAAACCAGATTTTTCCATTTCACCCTGGGCATTTAATCTGAAGTAGTCTTCGATGGCAGGACGACCTTCAGGGGTGTACCAAGTTTCAGTCGCAATCTTGTTGTCAGGAGTATACCATTGAGCCATTGATAGAAAACCGCGGTAGTCGTAGAAATCAACACGGTAAAGGTTGGCAAATCCATCGAATAGTTCGACAGACTTAACGATTTGATCGTTGGTAACTTCTTTATCGAATAGGTTGATACGAGCAACAATTTGGTTCTTGCTGTAGACAATCACACGGTTGTGATCTCTTTCTTCTTCGTATCTTAGATTAGAGACACCAAAGTTGATGTCTTTTGGACGGATTGTCTTTTTTTGTACATCGGTAGCTTTTTGGAAATAATCGAAAATGCTTAATATATATTTATCCGCAATTCCGTTATTGTTTAAATGGAAGTGTAGTAGTGGGTTCCATTCACGAAAGACTAGGCGGTAGTCTTCGCCGAATTTTTCGAATAGTTTTGCGCGTTTTAACTGGGCGTGTTCAATCCCGGAGTTTTTTGCATTAAAGCTAGAATTTAAGAAAAAATTCATATCGGATACTCCTTTTTATGTAGTTATAATTATTATAACGCAGTGAGAGTTAAATTTGAGTAAAGAAAATCTTAAGAAAAATTCTTCCATGATTTTTTAACAAAAGTCTAAATTAGTTTTACAATAAATAGTGAAGTATTATTGGGAGGATAATTATGACAGAAAGACAATTAATTCAACAAATTCTAAACACAGTGGATGTGGAATACAATTTCGAAAACGTTGACTCAGACAATTCCGCATACGAAGTCAAGGCGTTTCAACAAAAAGAAGATCGCCGTCCACTAAAGAATGTGAATGATGAATTAAAGAAATACTTCAAAGAAGCTGGCTTTAATTACACCGAACACATTGGTGACGATTTAGACTTAAAGATTAGCAAATAATACTAATAAAAAATCTAAAATAAAAAAGACTCAAGAATAATTCTTGAGTCTTTTCTTTTAAAGTGTTGGTCCTTGATGATTGATTTCATCAGGAGTCATGTCAGTTAGTTCACAGTCAATGCGATGTTGCTTTAAAACGTTTTGAGAATCAACATCAATTGGCTTGAATCCTTTATTCACCAAGCGTTTGATGTACATAGTGTTGTAACCCAATCCCCAAATAACAGCACCTACAAAGTAGGTAATGTTAGCGGCATTGCTTGGGTCAATGTTTAGAACTAGTTGTAAGAACATGTGAGTAGCCATGTAGATACAAGCATCAACACCAACGATACAAGCCGTGTTGTAGTAATCAGAACGCAAGATGGAAGGAATCCAATGCAACAAGAATGATAGAATTGAAAATCCAAAACGACCAAACTTGATGCGATCATCGCGCTTAATCATGAAGACGAAGTTTTGCTTGAAATCTGGTGGTTTAGGGAAGTTATTCATTTGAATACCTACTTTCTATCGATTATTTTCTAGTAAATTTAACGACCGCTTCACAACGTGGTGTTTGTGGCATCATGTCGATTGGTTGAATGAAGTCCACCTTGTACTTACGAGTTAGTTGGACTAAATCAGCAGCCATTGTTGAAGGGTTACATGATACATATACGAATTTTTCTGGCGCACTCTTTAAAATAGCGTCAATTAATTTATCGTCTAGACCAGTACGTGGTGGATCGACGATGATGGCATCCGGTTTGAAACCTTCTTCTAACCATTCTGGTAGGAGGTCTTCGGCCTTACCAACTTCGTAGTATGCATTTCTAATCTTGTTGATGATGGCGTTGTGGTTAGCATCTTCAACGGCTTCTGGAATGATATCCATTCCACGAATTTCTTCAGCGTGTTTTGCTAAAGGTAATCCGATGGTACCAACACCAGAATATGCATCAACGATTTTTTCGTTTCCAGTAAGTTCAAGAGCTGAGATGGCTACTTCGTATAGACGAGGAAGCATGATTGAATTCAATTGTAGGAAAGCACGAGCTGATAGTTCGAAGCTTAGTCCTTTAATCTTTTCAACTATGGTATCCTTACCAGCTAAGTGCACTGTCTTGTCACCCCAGATAAGAGGGGAGTCACCAGGATTGATGTTTTGCATAACGGAAGTTACTTCTGGTAATTCCATCATGATCTTCTTTAGCATGAATCCCTTTTTAACGAACTTAGGAGTGTTGGTAACAAAGACGACTTGAACATCGTCGGTGTTTAATGCCGCACGAACGATTACAGTCTTTATGATTCCAGAATTGTTTGATTCGTCAAAAACGGGAATTTCTAGTTCTTGGATGAATTCAACAATCTTTCTCATTACCTTCATGGTTGCAGGGTATTGAACTGAACATTCTGGAAGGTCGACTAGGTCGTGAGTTCCTTCCTTGAATAGTCCGGCAATCACCTTGCCATCCTTCATACGAACTGGGAATTGAGCTTTGTTACGGTATTCGTATGGATCTTCCATTCCCATAGTAGAACGAATCTTGAAGTTCTTGTAACCTTGTGGTTGGAACTTTTCTAGTGCTTGCTTGATTAAATCACGTTTGAAACGAAGTTGTGCAGGATATGATAGTGCTTCAAGTTCGAATCCACCAACACTTCCGGCATAACTATCACGAGGTTCAACGCGGTCTTTAGATACACGGTTAATCTTGACGGCCTTTGCCTTGATGTAATTAGGGTAGACCTTAGTTACTTCAGCGACGACTTTTTCATCGGTAAAAGCACCGGTAACAAACACTAATTTGTGTTCGTAAAAACCAATTCCTTCACCATTAATGCCCATTCTTTTGATGGTCATTTTAAATTGTTGACCAACTTCGACTTCGACGTCGTTATAGTTGGAACGATTATTGCGATTTTGGTATGCCATTAAAAACGTCCTTTTCATTTATACAATATTAATTAACATTATATCATGTTAAAAATGTTTTTAAATTATCAGTGTATTATTTAGCGATTATTTTATTGCAAAACAGCTTGTAAAGGGTTTAAATAGAAGCAGTGATTAAATTTGAGAGGGGCGATTTTTGACATGAAAAAGATAAGAAATCTATTCTTACTTTTGACAATTGTTGCAATGTTAATTTCGTTACCTTCAATTGACTTTGGGATTAAGGTATCCGCAGATGCCAACAGTAGTTCCAACATCATCGATGACAAGGATCCAGAAGCTATCGATGGGGATGCATCAAAGCCAAACGAGGGGACACAAAAGACTGGTGATAAGTTCAACGATAATAAGACAATCAGTGATTCTATCAACACTGATGGGATTGCAACTACCACCAGCGATAATGCTTACGTTGATAACAACACTAAGTACCATATTATCGACACTAAGCTACCAAAGATGACGCCAACATGGGGAAACTACACTCATGTTCGTAACATGGATGTGCCAAGCAACTACACATCAATTGATTCAATTAATACCGGTTCTACCACCTTTAAGACTAAGTGGTTCTTACCAGAAGGATTCCACGTTAGCCCAGAAGAACACGGAAACTACCAAGGTGGAATCATCGCTAACAATAGCATCTACTTTGTAGAATCTGCTGGAACCAACACCAATAAGGGTGCAATCGTAAAGATTGGCCTAGACGCATTAGATAAGTTGGGCATTGATGACAGTACTCAACAAAACATCTTGGCAAAGGTCTTTAACTTCTTTAATAGAAACTCTGCTTACGGTAGTGACCACAGCAAGAGCTTGTCTGACTTCATCATTAATACTGATGTCTACAGAAAAGATAATAGCAATATTCAAACTAAGATTGCCAACATGAAAAAGGCGATTGCTGCTGCTAACCTAAAGGTTAAGACCAATCAAAAGGCCTTTAACAATGCCACTAAGCAAGCTAAGAAGAAGTTAGCTAAGACCATCAAGACTAACCGTAAGACTGTTAAGAAACTAAAGAAGAAACACGTAAAGACTAGAGCGATTAAGAAGCAAATCGTAAAGCTTAACAAGGCTTACAAGAAGTTGAATGCTAAAAAGAAGAACTTAAGTAAGCTAGCTCCGAAGTCATTCAAGACTTACAACCGCGTCAAGAAGGCACAAGCTAAGTTGATTACTAAGGACAACAAACAGATTAATGCATTGAATGCCAAGATTGATCACAATAACCATGAAATTGACCGTATTGGTCAACGTAATGACTTGTTTAGCAAGTACTTTGACTTATCAAAACTACTAACAATCAGTCCAGTTACCAACATTGGTCACGGTCAAACATTGTCATACAATCCAAGCAACAACCACGTCTACTTAGCCCAAGACGATAAGCTAGGGGTCGTTGGAGATGACTTTTACAACCAAGTAACTGAAATGGATGCAGAAAACATGAATCCAGTTCACGTATACCGTTTCAAACTAAACAACAAGGGTCATTACTACGCTATCCATACTTTGACATTCGATAATGACGGAAATGCGTACTTTGGTGTTCGTGGTGGTCCTAAGAAGATGAAGGGTACCTATACACTATTCCACGGAACAATGAACGAAAGCGGAATCCAATTCACTCCAGTGAAGGGACTAGTTAAGTGGCCAGGAAGTTTTAACCAAGGTGTTACTTACAACCGCAATAACAACCGTTTGTACTTACTATCAAACGATATGATTATTTCCATTCCGGTGGATGAGGTCAAAAACGACAACATTCAACCACAAGACGTGCACTACACTACCTTTGGTACTAACCGTGAATTTGAAAGTCTATCATTCGATAGCAGTGGTTATGGTTATCTAGTCGTACTTTGGAGATCCGAAGTATTGAAGTCAACCACACCAATCGATTAATCAAAAAAGCAACCACAAAATGTGGCTGCTTTTTTATTATGGATTATTAGTAAAAATATTAAAGACGTAGAAGATAACGATACTTATAATGAGGATTTTGTTTTCAAAAAAGAAATTTGAGATACTTTGTAGCCATGATTGAAAGTAGTGCTCATGATCAATGTGATTAATAATGTCGTTGACCGACATTGTGAATTGGAATGCTAACCAGATGTATAACAAGAATGCTAAGAAGTTAAGAAAAGCAGACAAGTATAGTCCAGCTAATAGTCCTAAAATGGTTGAAGATAAATGATTAGTTGCAGATACAACATAAAAAGTGAAAACGATGATGTTCACGATTTTATTTTTAAAAAGCGAAGCGATTGTATAGTAAAGCAAAAACATGACGACTGGTAATAAGCCGTGGTATAAGGAGGCTAGACTAAATGATATTCTCTCATCCAATAGGATTGGGAATACGAAGGTGTTAAATAATGTGAATAAAACCAACATGACACCACCGTAAATTAGAATGCCTTTTTTGAATTCTGCGTTATTCATTAAAAGTGCTCCTCGTTGATTTATTTTTTGATAATTATAATACAAAGGATTTCTTAATCAACACAATCATAAATAAAAAATGTTATGATTTGATTAATCAAACCAAATGAGTTTAGACACTAAATTTTTGAAGGAAAGGGGATGCTTGAATGCATTTAGAACCACTAAGTTGGAACGACATCTTCGAGCTAGCAAGTGCGATTGGAACATTTATCACCGCGTACATTGCGTTGTATTTGAATCGCCGCCAGCCCCCAATGAGAATCAGAGTTGATCGTTCATCGGTTAACGGTCAGGGAGTCTTTATCTACTTCTTAGATGAAAAGCTAAACACCAGTGGGTTCATTAAGTTAAACCGCATCTATATGACGCTACACGGTGAGGAGTTAACACACAGTGTGAACCTAGATTTTTTTAGGGAAGGATTGACGAGATGGCGTCCAATTTCGAACGACTATATCGTAACGATTTCCATCAAACGCAGTAGTGATGATGAACAATTGAACCGCATCATTGCCGAGGCGTTCTCGATTGCAAAGCATGAACACGATGATATTTCCCATAACGATATTTCTAAAAAAGATTTCCAGTTAGGCTTTGAGTTTATGGTTAACGACCCAAGGGTTCACTTGAATCCAGTTGAGTTTAATTTGAAGAATCTAGAAGAATCCAGCGTAATTGATATGAATAAAATTAAGGAATTTATGCACTAAAAAATGCATGTAGATAAAAATTATCTGCATGCATTTTTTTATTTGTTCAAAATCATTTTAATGTGTGGAGTTTGGTGGAACTCGTAGACATCACCAACTGATTTGAAACCAAACTTGGCGTAAAAGCTTTCTTTGTCATCTTGTGAATCGATTTCAACTCTTGGATGATCGAAGTGTTCGTCGATTTCCTTTAATACGCGTTCAATTAATTGCTTTCCCAATCCTTTGCCACGTGCGGCAGGGGTGGTAAGAACTCTGCCAAATGAAGTGTGGTCTTCTCCATGAAAGACCCTGGCATAGGCTAGTAGTTTCCCGTCTTCTTCAGCCCAGATATGTAGTGCTTTTTTGTCGACATCGTCGACTTCTTGGTAAGGACGTTTTTGTTCCACCACAAAGGTTTGAACACGAGCGTAGTAGATGGCCCATAGTTCATCACGTGTGATTTCATCAAATGTTTTTACTTTCCATTCCATGACACAACCTCCTAGATTGATTATTTTCATTCTACTATTTTTTATATTGAAAGTGTAAAATTTTGCAGTATTAAACCAAAAAAGACGCGGTGCCTTTTTTATCAATTGTTGTTATCTTTTTAATCGTTCAAGGGCCCTTGATCAATACGCAAAAGGATTGATTAAGATGAATAATTTAGATGCCGGTTTTGAATTTCTAATGAAACAAAACCACGTAGGCATTGTTTATGGAGTATTGAAACGATTAAACATTAGAGTTGATAACCCACAATTTGATGACCTAAAGCAGGAGGGATTTATCCACCTAGCCACCAAGTACAGTCAATACAATGATGAATTAGATGACGATAGGGTCTGTGGATATTTATTTCAGGCGGTCTATTGGCACCTGCTAGACATTTTAAGAAAGCAACAACGCACCAACAACCACGTTATTAGCGTGGAAACAGAAGTTGATGGTGAAGGTTTTTCGCCACACGATGAGATTGATGGCATCGATTTGTTGAACCAACTATGGTTGCACTGCACCACCAACCAAAGGAAGTTTTTATGCTGTGCTTACAACGAGTCGATGACCGTAACAGATATTGCAAGAAAGTATCATGTAAGTCGCAAGACGGTCTATCAATGGAAGAAAGGCGTCCAAGAAGAATTTTACAAACTGGGGTAACACTTTTACGTTTCAACACGTTATTAATAGTGTAAGGGTTGGCGCTAATCACTTATGAAAATTGGAAAAAGAGGTAAATAATAATGGAAAAGCAATGGGACAAGTCAAAGATTACAGTTAATACTTTAGGAAGCGACAATGTTTTGAGAAAACGCAACATTGCCAATGCAATTCAAGAAGTATCACCTGAACAAATGGCTCAACTAATCGCAATCGTTGCCGAATTAACCGGTGGTAAAGTTGATGAAGCAAGAGTAGTACAAGAAAACAAATACGTGGGCTAATTTTAATTGGAGGACAAATTAATGAAAAAACTAGAATTAACATTTAAGAGCGAAAACGGTAAGAACAAAAATCTAGGTTTTAACTATGTAGAAGGTGACCTAAGTGCTGATAAGGTAATGCCTGCTATGCAACGTCTAGCAGAATTGAACCTTTTCCGTGATAAGGATGGTAGCTTATACCAAGAACCAGTGGCAGCCAAGATTGTTGATACCACTAACCAAGTTTTATTCGATAAGCGAATTAAGACTAACACTCCCGCTAAGTAATAAAAAAGTCGTGTTGCATTATGCAACACGACTTTTTATTTTAGGTATCCATCTGGATAGTTTGATTCGATAAATTCACGAATGCATGACACCATCTTTTGAGCGGCAGGGGTCTTCATTTGAACTGAGTTCATTACCATAAAGATTGAACGGTAGAAATCATCGTCAAATGGATATAGTGAAACGTCACCGTTAATTCTTTGGAATGCTAGCTTAGGTAGGATTCCCATACCAAGACCTGATTCAACCATCGCAATGATTGATTGGTCATCGATACTGAATTGAATTGAGTTAGGGGCAACGTTGTATTGATCTAACACCGCCTTGGTATCGCCATCGTAATCTGATTTTTGTAGGATGAAGTGTTGGTTTTCAACGTCCTTCTTGGTAATTGATTTACCATTGGCTGGAACGAAGTCTTTAGGGGTGATGCAGTATATCTTGTCTTTTACCAATAGGGCCTTTACTAATCTTTCATTGATTGGCTGACAGGTGAAACCGAGGTCGATTTTACCTTGGCGGGCTTGTAAGGTGATGTCGTTGAAATCACTTTGAATCAGCTCAACTTTGACGTTTGGAAATTGGCTATGAAAGTTATGTATAATGGTTGGCAACCAGTTTATGCAGACACTACTAAAAGCACCTAATCTAACTGTTCCAGAGGTTAGTCCTTTGATTTTATTGGCTTCTTGTTGAAGACGTTCTTCGTTATTTAAGATATCTTGAATAATCGGAAGAACATCTTTTCCATCTTCGGTTAACTTAACTCCTGATCTATCACGGATAAGTAGTGAGAAACCAAGTTGTTTTTCTAGTTTATCGATTGAATGAGAAATTGCAGAAGGTGTTACTTCTAGCTTTTGAGCTGCGTGGTGAAAGCTCTCTTCACTAACTACGGTTACAAAAGCTTGGTATGAAAAAGAAATCATGTACATCAATCCTCTCGTCTACAATTAAAAACTTATTGTTTTAGATTATATATGTTTTTGTAAAAATATGTAACAACCATTTGAAAAAAATTATATAAACTATCGAAATAAATTCGAATAGAATAAAAGACGCTATCCAAACGATAGCGTCTTTTTTATTATGGATACCAAAAGCCAAACGCTTCTTGCGACCAACGATGATATCTGCGAGCATCCATGTTATTTACACATTTGATAATATATTCCAACGGCTTCGGCCGTGAGCTTGTAATGATTGCTAGCATGTAGTGCATATCGTTGGCACAGTAGATTTTATCTAGTGCCTTATTGCAGAGGTAATAATGTTTATCTCCGACATATTTGATAAGCTTATTTTGGATTTTTTGACGTAGCTTGCGACGGAGATGAAGATTGGCCTGCTCAAACTTGGCATCCAATGTAAGTCCTCTATATAACTGACGCAAATAAATCCCTCCCTTCAAATATCTATATAAAATAGTAGAAGAGTTCGTAGCTTAATTGCGAATGAGACAATATCAGTCTCCTTGCATGATATCAATTAATACGTTTAATAAATCAGCATGATTGCGATATTTGTCTGTTACGATTAGTAGGTAGTTAACAACCTCAAAGTTATTTTGTTTATTTAGAAGTTGTTCGAATTGTGGGTATTTCTCGTCGTCGCTAAATCTTTTAGCGACAATTTGCTTTAAATAACTAGCAAAATAGTTCCTTAATCTAAGTTGAGCCAAAAGGTGGGTACTTGGATTATTCGAACTAAATGTTTCTGCCATTGGCAATACCTCCACTAATCTTTTTCTTTTACTTTAATATTTTTTGGAGTAAATGTCTAAAGTATGACACTAACTTTAAAATTATTTAATAAAACACGACAATTTGTTAATGAAATAGTTAAAAAGTTAAAATGTGTTATAATCTAGATTATAAAATTATTGGAGGAATCAAAATGCAATCATTTTTAAAGAAGACAGTCTATGCTGGACTAACTCTTTTTGCATTAGGTTCATTAGCCGCAGTTAACACAACTACTGCTAATGCCAAGAAGCACGTCACTACTAAGCGTGTTGCCAAAAAGGTAAAAAAAGGGAAGCACACAAAAAAACAAAATAAAGTTACTGTCACATACTACAAAGTTCACTTTGCAGAAAACGCTGCATATGCTAAATCAAACGGGGTAGTTAGCATCATGAACAAACCAGGTAAGTTGGGTAATGCTAAGGTTGTTGCCAACAAGACAACAATGCGTCGTTTAGCTAAATCAAAACTACCTGAAAACGTCTTTCATGTATATGGAATGGCTAAGACTAACACCGGTTTATACTACGCTCACGTTGTCACTCTGGGTGGCAAGTACCGTGGCTGGATCTACGTTGGTAAGAACGATTTCCAATACAACCTTGATAACATCACTAAAAACACTGGAATTTCAGCTACGAAAACATTAAGATATGGTGCTAACCCAAGCAACGTCAACGTTAAAATTCTAGATAAGCTATGGACTTACCCTAAGTTCAGTCGTTACAACGCTCGTGTTGTTAGCCACAAGAAGGCTTCATACATCAACGATGATTTCGTTGTTGAATCAGCTGTCTACAACACACGTGGTTGGTTATACTACTACGTTCAAGACGCCAAGAAGAAGAGTGTTAACGGTTGGATTTACAGCGGTAGCACTACTGCTCGTAATGCTAAGAAGGATACCAAGAAGACTTCTAAGAAGAATCCTGCTAAGACACCAACTGATAACAAACAAACTCAATCTAACCCAACAACTACCACACCAACTCCAAGTACTTACAACCTAGTATTTAAATACAATGGCAACTTTGTAAGCACTAAGATTGTGAACTTATCAGATCTATCAGTAAACGGCACTCCTGTCGTAACTCCTGATTCAATCGCTAAGTTTATCCCAAGTAACTACCAAATCACTACTGATGCTAATGCCATCAATACTGACGGTCCGATTGTTAACGGTGGAACTGCCATCATCAACTTAAACGCTGTTCCAGCCACTCGTTTAACAATTGCCATCAAGCAAAAAGACACTGGCGCACTTTTGACGCCTTCAGCTGATTTAGTAACTACGCTAAACGAAGCTGGTCAAGACTTATTGAACCAAAAACTAGTACTAAATGGTCAAAGTATTAATTCCAATGCTGTTAAGTCAATCTTGACTAACCGCAACTTATTAAGCATTGATCAATCAAAACTATCCACTAGTGGTGCCGGTTCACTTCAATTCGTAGGTGTAGATACAACTGCAATTGATGCAAGCAACCCAACAGTTACTCTTTACTACAAATGATAAATAAAAAAAGCTTCCCAAAAGGGGAGGCTTTTTTACTTTTCTTTAATTTTCAGTGAATATTATATTAATATGTATTATTATTAATGTATAAGATTAAAACGGAGTGATAAAAGTTGAAAAAGTTCTTAGTTTTCTTGTCATTGATAACTGTACTTTTAATGTGTTTTTCAGTTTCTGGACAGACGGTCAATGCACAAACCTACGTATATGTTACAAGAACTGGTAAAAGATACTACTACAACCGAAATGATTGGGGACTAAAGCGGGCACGCCAAGTTTATCGTGTTACCTTAAGTCAGGCGCAATCACGTGGTCTTACTTTGGCCAAAGATGAAAGTGCTCACCGCACCGTCGTTACCAAGGTTACAGCCAAAACGGCCAGAAAGATACATAAACAAGCAGTTAGTCACAGTGGTAAGACTAAGATTGCCAAGAATCAAATTGTGATTATAAATGGTAATAATCCAGCGTTTACCAAGTCTGAAATGTCATTAAAACATGGGGCATGGGCAAGATATGGTAGCTTGGATAAGCTCAATCGTTCAACCACTGCGAATGCAATGTTAAACTATTCATTGATGCCAAAGGTTAAAAGAGAACCTTTATATGTTGATCCGACGGGTTGGCATAATAAGAAAGACGGTGGCACATGGTTATATAACCGTAGCCATCTAATCGGCTATCAGTTTACAGGTCAAAACAACAACTTGCGTAATCTGATGACAGGAACGCGTTCATTAAATGATCCTGCAATGAGTACGTTTGAAAACAAGGTTGCATACTATCTACGTAGTAATCATCACCACTACGTTAGATATCAAATCAAAACGGTCTTTAAGAAGAACAATCTTTTAGCATCTGGTGTGATTATGCGTGCCAAGTCAGTTGGTAGCAACGCAATTTCGTTTAATATTTACATTAAAAATATTCAAGAAGGATTCAAACTTAACTACGCCAATGGAACTAGCGTAGCTGAATAATGAGGAGAATTAATGATGGAAAAATTAAAGCAGTTTTTAAAATGGTTAACACCATTTATTATCTTTTTAGTTTTAGCGTTATTAGTCGTTGCGATTCCACTAATTAAGAAACAAACATTTTTGGGATCAGATTCACTATTTCACTTTAACCGTTTCTACGATGCCGCAATGCAACTAAAGACCCATAAGATTAGTTATTTCCAAACTAACTATGGTTTCTTAGGTACTGGTAGAATGCTAAGTACCTTGTATGGACCAGTGGCAGCATATGCTGGTGGTTTTCTACTACTATTAGCTGGAACCTGGTTTAAGTTCGAAATTCTAACTGATTTAATCGTGCTAATTGTTTCAGCACTTGGAATGTACAAGCTATGTCGTGTTAACAACGTCGACAATTACCCAGCAATCTTCATGGGATTCATTTACATGTACTCATCATTGGTAATGCAATGGGTCACTGCCCAACAATTTACCGGGGTAGGGGCAATGATCGTGCCATTCGTCATGATTTACGCCACTCAAATGGTCAGAAAAAATGACGTTTCATTTGTTGGCTTTGCATTCGTAATGAGTCTATTGGTGCAAACTCACTTGATGAGTGCCATGATTACCGCCGTCGGAATTATTCCATTCTTCGTCGTTGGAATGATTAAGGCAGTTGATAAGAAGCAACGTGTCCGTATGCTACTACATACTATTTACGCTGCTTTGATTACAATGGTATTAACCATTAACGTTTGGTACAACCTAATCTACATTTCTGCTACCAACCACTTACTTCCGGTATACCCAGTTCCACATGTTCGTACCTACGGATACAACTTTAATGTTCAATCATTAGTGAACATTATGAAACCGACTGAGTTTATTTTATTTATTTTTGTATTATACTTTGTTATTAGAAGATTCAAACAAGTTGATATCTTAACTAAGACAACAGCATTTACTGGATTTTTCTTCCTAGTTATTTCATGGAGTCACTTCCCATGGGGAGTTCTTCAATATCTTATTCCACAGTTATCTTACACACTCCAATTTCCAAAACGTTTCTTGGTAATTGCGTTTGTATGTTTATTGGTAACTTTCGGTCGAATTTTAACTTATGAAATTAGAAACAATACTCATAAGAGTAACTATGCCGTGGTAGTAACTATCTTATTATTAATCGTTGGTAGTGCCGGATTGGATTTTTATGCCATTCACCAACGTAGCGTAAACTATGTGGCCTTAAATACTAAGCGTCACAAGAACAACAAGAACGATAACTCAATTTATTACTACATGAGAAAACACCATAGAACAATCCAAAAGGACACCCAAAGCCACAAACTATCTAACTTGCTAGAAGATATTATCAAGGCTACTCCGGACTATGTTCCTTCTTACAAACAAATCAAGGGGCACGATGAATACGAAAAATTGAATCCATACGAATTGTATTACAAGGAATACATTGAAAAGAATCACGATAAGAAGATTCATTTCAAACACGTTGTAAGAAAAGATGGATCATTGAGTATCAAGTTCAAGCTAAAGAAGGCTCAAGAAATTCAAGTTCCATTGGTTAAGTATGCCCAAACAGAAGTAACGGTTAATGGAACCGTTAAGAATGTGAAGACAACTAAACTGGGTGCTGTTATCGTTTCAGCTAAGAAGGGTAACAACCGAGTAAACATTAAATACGTAACATCATTCACCACTCGTTTGATGATGGTACTAACATGGATTAGTTGGATTTCGTTTGGTATTTTTGCAATAACAAAAATTAGACGCAACAAGTAGGTCGAATGCGACCTTTTGGCGCTTTATAAGGAAATGAATCATTTCCGATTACTGGAGGGATAGTTTTGGAACAACTGAGAAATGCGGCTAAAAAAGTACATGAAAGCCGCTTTTTCCCGCTGCTCGTATTTGGATTATTGGGGTTGATTGCGCTTAGCAGCTTGATTTTAAATAACACATTAATCTTAAGCTACGATACGATTTTTCACTTTAATCGATTTTATGACACTGCTGAGCAAATCAGAAATGGAAGTTATAATTACTTCCAAATGAACTACGGTTTCTTACAAACGGGAAGAATTGTTAATGCTTTGTATGGACCGGTAGTTGCATACATTGGTGGATTTGTCCTATTGCTAAGTTACAACTGGATTGTCTTTGAAATTGTAAGTTCAATGCTAGTGATGTTAGTCGCTGCATTTTCAATGTATTGGTTATGTAAGGTTAACGGTGTTAGTCGTGATTACTCCATCTTAATGGGTTCACTTTACATGATTGGATCATCCGTATTCGTATGGGTGATTAACCAACAATTCACCGGAGTCGGTGCTGCCGTCATGCCGGTGTTCTTCATCGGAATTACTTTGATGCTACAAAAGCTAAGAATCCCGGTATTAGGGGTATCCGTTGGAATGGCAGTCCTAATTCAAACCCATGTGGTATCGAGTTTGATTGCCTTCGGGGCATCCCTTCCTATAATCATCGTTTCTTTGGTGCTAACTAAGGAAAAATGGAAGATGATTAAGGATGGTTTAATCGCAATTGTATTAACACTCGCATTGACCTTTAACGTCTGGGGAGTCATGATTTCAATCTTTAGACATAACTTCTTGATTCCAACATTCCCAGAAAACAGCATGCAACTATTCACAGTTTCACTTCACGGCGAATCAATTCAAAGCGTTGTGAAACCAATGGAACTGTTAATCTTCTTGTATGTGATCTACTACGTGATTACTAGATGGAAGAAGCTAAACTACGTTGTAAGAACACTGGGTTGTGTTGCGTTTTCTTTCTTGGTACTGTCTACTAACATCGTGCCATGGACTCGCTTACAAGTTGAATTTCCTAAGCTAACCACATTGGTACAATTCCCTAAACGTTTTGCGGTGGTACCATTCATCCTATTCTTCTTATTACTAGGGATGATTTTGACTAACGACAAGCACGCCTTGACGTTAAAACCATTGCACTACCCAAGTCGAGCATTCACTTACGCAATGCTATTCTTCGTTTTTACGTTAAACATGGAATTAAACTTCCAAGCAATAAACCTAGGGGTATCTCAAACTATTGCGATGAAACAAAACAATGATTCGGTCATCCCAGTTAACCATGCGTTTAGCTACAATAAAAAATATAATCGAACATACTTACAGGACCTAGAAAGTTCAAATAAGTCGTATCTAGTTAACGATATTCTAAAGACAACGCCTGATTACTTACCAGCTACTGAGGCAGTCAACGAGGATAATTATGCTAGTGTGCATCCATATCTAAATAACCACCGTCAGTTGATTAAACACAACTTTAAGATTAAGGGGGGTTACACCAAGAAGGTGAACAAGGATGGATCATTGACCGTCACATGGTATAACCATCACTCAAAGACTAGACGTTTCAGAGTAACTGTCGTTAAGTATTCAGCCACTAAGTTACTCCTAAACGGTAAGAAAATTAAGCCAGCTCGCCTTAGTCAAGTTGGTGCCGTTACCGTTAAGGCTAAGCCAGGTAAGAATGTGCTAACAGTATCTTATCGTACTGGATTAGGAATGGATGTCATCTTCCTAGTTACCACCCTTAGTTGGGTCGGTGTCTTCGGATATGTCATTGTTAAAAGATTTAAAAACAAAAAGAGTAACCAATAGTGGTTACTCTTTTTTATTTGCTAAATAATCCTCATACATGTACTTAGCCGTTTTCAAATAGATGTCATGGTATATTTGGTCGTCGAATAAGATTGAGTTGGCACAGGACAAATTTGGGTTATTAAACCGACTCTGTTTGACGAAATTAATACAGTTAATACTCTTTTGGGTGTAGTAGATGATGAAGTTATGAATCATCATGAGATCCTTGAACTTGTTTTGCAGGTAGTACCCACTGGCGTTGACCTTGAGATGGGTTTCTTTGCCGTGCGTGTATAGATAGGAGAACTTATCGGTGGAATAGGGGATGCAATAGCTCAATAGGTTGGCGTTAAACCAGGAGTAGGACCGTGTTCGGTGACTGGATGGCAGTGGAATCAGGGATGCTTCCGTGGTTAGAATTGGAAACTTATTTTTGATATGGAGTTCCTCACAGATGCTTCGATTGAAGTGTTTGTGCAGCATGCATTCCATTTGTAGCTTTTTATTGATTAAAGCTGTTGTGGACGACTTCAGTAAGTAAAAGTTAAACCCATTTTCAATCACCATGGTCGCATAACGTTTACTTCGATCGTAGACGTCCACTAGCATCAACAGGTCATGCCAGTTGATTTGTTTGAAATTAAAACGGTGGTTGACCATACTAATCGGCAGCTTGTCGACATCGACGAAGGTGGTGCCATCTTTACTTTCAATTGCTTCTTTTTTTAAATTTGTTTCATTCATAAAAAAATCCTCTCGTGTGTTTTGCGTTTAACAAGCTAGCACGAGGGGATTTTTTAGGCTAATTATTTCGGCCAATTTAAGGAAATCTTAACTATTTTTGATGAAGTCACCTATGTAAAAGGCCAGTTTACGATAAGTATATGCGTTAGGGTGGACGTGTTGATCTTGGTACATGTCCTTGTAATTAAAGTCGGTGATAAACTCTGAGTGATATTCACGCCAATCAATGAATGGAATTTGGAATGCTGAATAGACTTCGGTCAATCCATCCAGTAGTTGATTGAAAGTATAGTTAGAATATCTAATCACGTCAGCGGCGTTCTTGTCATCATCAAAACGAGTTAATGGCAGCACGGCATAAATCTTTGCTTCATGATGTTCACTAATAAGTTTGCGAACCAATCTAGTTAGTTTGGAAATAACACGCACCAAAGGAACATCTAGATGACCATAGTCGTTGGTTCCAATCATTAAAACGATAATGTCGTATTGCTTATCTTTGATTTTTTCAATTTCTTTTTCCAATGTTTCATAAATAGTAGCACCGTTGATTCCGTTGTTGCAGACATGGCAATTGTAGTATTTGGCTAAGTATTGTGGATAGTTGTAGCGTAGGTTGACGGTTCCGTCGAATCCGCGGGTAACAGAGTCACCTAAGGCCACGACTGTTTTGTTTGTAAGATCCAATTTAATCAACTCCGATTAATATGTATATATTACCTATTATGATATCAAAAACTTAGTAAAAATTTAATTTTATATACTCATAAATTTTTTTGGTATAATGAAGGTCCTTGGCAGGGGCACATAAGCCGAAAAAGACGCGTATATCCTGCACTGCACCCCAAAGTTTGTACAAAACTTTGGGGTGTTTTTGTGTCTAAATATAAAGTAGAAGATAAATTAAATGTAATTAACGCATACCTAAACGGTATGGGATCTCAAATGGTAGCTAGAAAA